>JARRRC010000046.1:0-9643 GCA_037381105.1 Desulfobacterales bacterium | reverse complement strand
GCCTTGATCAGAATGGGGAGGTTAACGCCGGATATGACCTCGACACGTCCTTCTTCAAGAAACGAGTAACTCAAGTTTGAAGGCGTTCCCCCAAACATATCCGTAAGGATTAGAACTCCTTTGCTGCGGTCCACCTTTTTGATCCCTTCAGAAATTTTTTTGCGCAGTTTATCGACATTTTCTTTTAAATTGATGGAAACGGATACCATGGTGTCGGGGCGAGTCCCTAAAATGAACTCAGCGGCATCGATAAGTGCATCCCCAAGCTGACTGTGTGTTACAATAACGATCCCTATCATAAGTCCTCTTCTACAGATCAATATCACGATGTGTGATGATGATTTTACTGCTCGGTTTTTTAATGTGTTTGAATAATGCTTCGGCAATAGCTACCGAGCGGTGTTTGCCTCCGGTACAACCCACTGCAATGGTTAAATACGCCTTTCCTTCCTTTTCATACAAAGGGATTAAATAATCAAGCAGATCAAAAAATTTTTTTAAAAATGTACCTGTATTGTCGTCGTTTAAGACATAATTTTTCACTTTTTCGTTTTTTCCGTCCAGTGATTTAAGCTCCGGAACAAAATATGGATTTGAAATAAAACGAACATCCATAATAAGACTGGCATCATGAGGAACACCGTATTTAAAGCCGAACGACAAGATGTTGACGCTCATGGGAGCGGAATCTTTGCTCTGTTGTGCAATATTCCGGATGACGGACTTCAGTTCGTGGACATTATAACGGGAAGTATCAATAATTTCATCTGCGGCGGACTTCAGTTTTTTTAACTGTTCCTTTTCCAGATGAATTCCCTCTAAAAGACTTTTCCCCTGTGCAAGGGGATGATGTCTCCGGGTCTGGCTATAGCGTTTCAACAATATATCTTCATCGGCCTCGAGAAAAAGAATTTTAAATTGATATCCTTTTTCCTTTAAAGAATCAAAGATTGCCGGATATGATGAAAGAAATCCTTTTTCTCGCAGGTCCATTACAAATGCCAGTCCTGCGATTTCCGAGTTGCTTTCAATCGGCAGTTCCACAAATTTGGGGAGAAGCGCAACGGGCATGTTGTCGACACAATAGAAACCCGCGTCTTCCAACGCATCGATTGCACTGCTTTTTCCCGAACCCGAAAGCCCTGTAATAATGAATATGTTCAGCTCTTTCACTTTTGGTCAAGGACAGGGATTAAAATTCTTCTTCCTCCTCTTCTTTAATTATTAGATAGATTTCATCTCTGTTCGCTGCGCGCTTTAGTTTTTCTTTGAAAGGGTCATTTTTTAAAATTCTTGAAATTCGAGCAAGAAGCTTCAAATGAAGTCCCGTGGAATTTTCCGGAGTAATTAAAAGGAAAAATATGTGGACAGGCAGCCCGTCCATGGAATCGAAATCGACGCCCTTCCGACTCAGGCCAAAACCGAGGATCAATGATTCCAACCCCTTCATTTTGCCGTGTGGGATTCCGATTCCTTCCCCGATTCCGGTGCTTCCGAGCCGTTCTCGTTCCATGAGCACCTTTACAAGTTCCGCTTGGTTTATACCGGCAATTTTTGCGACCGGTATAACCATTTCTTCAAGAACGCCTTTTTTATCGGTCGCTTTCAAATCAGCAAGAATTGCTTCTTTGGTCAACGCATCAAGAATCTTCATTTCATTTTCACCGAAAAATATCAGCTGCTGGGCTGAATCAGGCCGTAGTTGCCGTCTTTGCGTCGATAAAGAACGTTGACCTGATGGGTCCTGGCATCCGTGAAGACAAGAAAATTGTCGTTTACAAGACCCATCTGCATAACCGCTTCTTCCACATCCATTGGTTTGTATTCAATATTTTTAACGATAATATGCCGAGCAGCTTCATCTTCGCCAAATGGCGTAACTTCACCGATATGTTCCTTTGCGTTGGATTTCTGTCCGGCTCTATGTTTTCTGATTTTCTGCTTGTTCTTTTTAATCTGTTTTTCGAGTTTGTCCAAAGCAATATCTATGGCAGAATACATATCGTCTGTCACTTCTTTGCCGTAAATATTCAACCTGTCTCCGATGATGTTGATTTCGGCCATATGACGAAATTTTTCAACCGAAAGGACAACGTTTGCTTCGGCGGGATTGTATAAGTACTTATCAAAACGATCAAGTTTTTCTCCGACATATGCCTTTAAATTTTCAGAAGGATCGATATTTTTAAAGGTAACGGATGTTTGCATACTTTAAACCTCCCTAAAATTCTTTGCGTTTGTTCGATGGCAATACTTTCATCATTTCACGATATTTGGCGACGGTTCTGCGAGCAATGCTAATGTTTGATTCTTTTAAGATTTTCGAAATCTTGTCATCGCTGTATGGTTTTTTCGGGTTTTCACTTTCGATAATCTGTCTGATCTTTTCCTGAACGCTGGCAGATGCAACGGCTTCGCCCTGGACACGCTGAATAGAACTGTTGAAAAAATATTTCAATTCGAAAATACCGCGCGGTGTATGAACATATTTGTTGGTCGTTACCCTGCTGATTGTTGATTCATGCATTCCGATATCTTCGGCGACATCTCTTAAAACCATGGGTTTTAAGAAGGCAATACCCTTTTCAAAGAAACCTCGCTGAAACTTGAGTATACTTTCCATTACCCTGTAGATCGTTTTTTGGCGTTGATGAATACTTCGGATGAGCCACGTCGCGGACCGCATCTTTTCCTGTATATATTCTTTTGCGTCATCGGAAAAATTTCCGTCCTCCTTGAAGGCATTCTTATAAAAATTGTTGACGTGCAGTTTCGGCATTCCGTCGTCGTTGACCAGTATCACAAATTCATCGTCCAGTTTATAGACAAAAACATCGGGGTTTATGTATTGGGGTTCTTCTTCGACGAATTGCCTGCCCGGTCTTGGTTCCAATCCTTTAATTACCTGAATGGCGGCGACAATCTCCTCGATATTTTCCTTCAAGGATTTTGCAATGGCTCTGTAATTCTTGTTTTCGAGATGATGAAGATGGTTCTCAATGATTTGAGTCACGATGGTATCGTCGAGATCAAAATGTTTTGCCTGTATCATCAAACATTCTCCAAGATCTCTTGCACAAACTCCCACAGGGTCGAAGGTTTGCATTAAGGATAATATTTTCTCTATCTTTTCGGTATCAGATCCGCTCATGGCGGCAAGATCTTCTACAGAAGCATCTAAGTAGCCGTCTTCATTTAAATTGCCAACGATAAGACTTCCGATTCTTTCTTCCTCTTCCGTGGGAGATGTCATCAGTAGCTGCCACAGGAGATGTTCTCGCAAGGATTCTTTATGTGCGATAAAAGATTCGAAATTCGGAGATTCTTTCCTTTCGGCTTCGAAATGGGTTCTGCCAGACGAACTATATTCATTGATATAGTTGTTCCAATCAATATCATCTCGAAGATTTTCCTCTATCGTGACTTCTTTGGTTTGGTCGGATTCAGTGGTTATAGCCCCTGCCGGATCAGCGATATGTTCTTCAGCGGTGGCTTCGTGAATTTCTTCCTCCAAGGTGGGGTTTTCCTCGAGTTCGTTTCGTATGGTATTCAACAGTTCAAGTCTTGACAGCTGCAAGAGTTTGATCGCCATCTGAAGTTGGGGCGTCATGATCAGTTGCTGAGTTAATTTCAGCTGTTGTCGTAGTTCAAGGGCCATTTTACAGTTTAAACTCGTTTCCTAAATATATCCGCCGGGCGGTTTCGCTGGATACGATTTTTTCCGGCCGGCCGGATTCGATAATCTTGCCATCACTTAGTATATATGCTTTGTCGCAGACTTCAAGTGTTTCTCTCACATTGTGATCGGAAATAAGAATACCGATGCCTCTGTTTTTGAGATGAACAATGATATTTTTGATATCAATGACCGCTAATGGGTCTATGCCTGCAAAAGGCTCATCCAGTAAAATAAATGATGGATTGGTTGCCAGAGCGCGTGTTATTTCAAGCCGCCGCCTTTCTCCTCCTGAAAGCAGATTGGCTTTTTGGTTCTTAAGATGTTTTATGCCAAGTTCATCAAGTAACATATCCGCCTGTTCTTCCTGAAAAGATTTAGAGATCGTGAGCGTTTCAAGAATCGCCAGGATATTTTGTTTTACCGTCAGTTTTTTAAATACCGAGGTTTCCTGTGGAAGGTAGCCGACACCTTTACGAGCCCTAAGATACATCGGGCAATTCGTGATATCCTCATCACCGAGAAATACATACCCCTTATCCGGTTTTATCATTCCGACGGTCATATAAAAGGTTGTGGTTTTGCCGGCGCCGTTTGGGCCGAGAAGGCCGACGACATGGCCGCTGTTGATCTCCATGCTGACGGCACGAACCACTTGCTTACCGTTATATATTTTGACAAGATTTTCAAGCGTCAGTTTTGCCAATTACTTATTATCCTGCTGCCCGGAATAGAACACGGCTTCGACGCGTTTTTTGCTCCCACTTTCGACATTCACCCGACCGTTTTTTCTGTAAAATGTTATTTTCTCTCCGGAAATAGAATCCTTTCCACTGATGATCCTTGAATCCTCTCCTGTCAAGACAAGTACCATGGTTTCTGTATTGTATACGGCTTGTTGACTAACTGCAACCCTGTTGTCAAATTTTATTTTAACGTTCCCTTTTGCGATGATTTCATGAATCGATTCTTCATCTACAGAAAGAGCTCCTTTTTTGGCAAGATTTCTTTTAAAGAAAACTTTGAGTCTGTCGGTAGTGATGACGGTATCTTTCTGTGTCGCCGTAACATTTCCGATAAATTCCGCATAACCGGCCTTGTTGTCCGAAATCATTTTGTCCGATGTAATATGAATGATATTGTTGGGTTCGGCACTTTTGGTGCCCGGATTCCGTGGCGTATCGTCTGCATATGCAAGATGAATCATAGCGAATAAAATGAGCGCCAAAATCGTGACCAAATTTCGTAACAGGCTGAGATAATGTTGATTAAAGTGCGATTCCCCCACGAAAGGTTCCTTTAACTTTTCCTTCAAGAAGTGTCCGGTTGGTGTTTAAATTGTATGACATGGCGTCCGCAACCAGCTGAAATGCATCTCCGGTAATATTAACCGGGGCTTTTGAAAAAATGATTCGTTTTTTATTCTCGTAATACAGATTGTCACACCTTAATTTGTACTGGGTATATTTTACCACAACGTTATCGTATATTTCCATGTCGTTGGAATCTGTTTTTAGAATCCCCCGGTCGGCTGTGATATAAACCCGGGTTTTATTTTTAAGGAAAAATGTTACAGACAGATCTTTAAAAACGGCCTGCTTCTTGTCATTCATATAATCTGCTGAAGCGGCATCCAGACTCCACTCTTTTATTCCGTTTCGTGTAGCGGTCTGATGTGCCTTTCCAATGGAAATATTCGCTTGACTCGAAGAGACGGCCCCGGGGGCCTCATTTGTTTCCAAGTCACTGCGATCGTTTAAAAACACCGCAAAAATAATACCAAATGCCAGAAAAATAATTGAGATCAATAAAAAATTTAACTTTATTCGATGTGTGATCTTTATTCGTTTCATGTCAAAAAACGTTCCAGGACGCTTTCCCAGAGTCCCTTAGCTTTTAATATGGCTTCGCAAACTTCTCTCACCGCGCCGTGACCGCCTTTGGCAAAGGTAATCATATCGGCGTTTTCACGAAGTGTGACATGGGCATCTGCAACGGCGATTGAAAGCCCTGCGCGATTCATAAAGGCAAGATCAGGCAAATCGTCCCCGATACAGGCAACCTCTTCGGCAGAGAAACCGGTTCGTTGCAGTACACGGCTGAATGCGTCGGCTTTATCGGCGACGCCATCAAAAATCAGATCGATGCCAAGGTCTTTGCAACGGCTGAAAAGCGCGTTTGAACGCCTGCCGGTGACGATGCCCAGGTGGATACCAGCCTCCATGAGAAGTTTTATGCCCAGACCGTCTTTAACATCAAAAATCTTGGTTTCCGTGCCGTTGTCGTTATAAATAATCCCGCCGTCGGTAAGAACACCGTCTACGTCGAGAAGAAGAAGTTTTATGCGTTTCAGCTTATTCAAAACCATCTATGATTATATTTAGATTATCGTAAGTATAACGGGTAAACTTTAATCCTAATCGAGCGATAAGACTCTATTGAAAGTCATTTGTTATCCGTTAATCCTTATTAAATACACGCAGCTTATTATATCCAGCAGTTTACCTGCTGAAGTTTCATAAAATCGTTATACGAATTTATTCCAACAGCGATTTCCGAATGGCTTTGAGTCGGGCCAGCAGTTCATATAAATCGTCAAGTTTTAATGAATTCGGTCCGTCACACAGTGCCTTGTCCGGGTCAGGATGAACTTCCATAAACACGCCGTTTGCTCCGGCGGCAACCGCTGCACTTGCAAGCATTGATGCAAACTCACGCTGCCCTCCGGAACTTTTGCCGGCACTGCCGGGAAGCTGAATGCTGTGGGTTGCATCAAATATCACCGGCCAGCCCGTATCCTGCATGATTTTTATACCCCGGAAATCGACCACGAGATTGTTATACCCGAACATTGTTCCCCTTTCAGTAATCAATATCTGGCGGTTACCGGCGGAGGTCACTTTTTGCACAACATTGATCATAGCCCATGGCGCGAGAAATTGTCCTTTTTTAATGTTCAGGGGTTTTCCGGTTTTGGCGGCTTCTACTATAACGTCGGTTTGCCTGCATAAAAAAGCGGGAATCTGTATGATATCCAGCACCCGGGCTGCATCTGCAATTTCAGCTATCCTGTGAACATCCGAAATGATCGCCAGATCGAGTTCCGATTTGATCCGATCCAAAATTTTAAGCCCTTCCGTTATCCCGGGTCCTCTAAAGGATTGGATGGATGAACGGTTGGCCTTGTCATAAGAAGCTTTAAAAATAAAAGGGATATTCAATTGATCGGTCAATTCTTTTAAAAACGAAGCAATTTGAAACGTCATTTCATAATTTTCGATCACACACGGCCCTGAGATCAACGCAAGCTGAGATCCCTGTCCGATGGTGATATTGCCTGTCTTTACGATATTGACCGTCATGATAAACCCCTTCGCTTTAGGCGTGAGTCAATCTGATTTTCGACCTCATTCGGATTTATGATTGATGAATTTTGATTGATCTGCCTCCGGCCTTGGACACCTTTCCCCGGCACCTGATCTCTGGCTGGCGTATTCATATCTATCGCGCATGCCGATAAAAGTCAAGAAACGAAAAAAAGGAAAACAGTCCTTGATTACCATCTTTTTTATTGTTATTAACAGACATTTACAAAAAAGAAAGGCTGGATTCAATATATTGAAAACTATCAACAAAACTTTAAAGTCAAAATTATTCTTGGTAATTTGCCTGATCGTTCTTTTACCTGTGGCGTGGATTGCGGTGGTCAAATTTGAAGGCAAGGCCCCTTCCATTGTTATTGAGACGCCCTCGCCGTATATCGGCAAGACTCAAACGCTTTCCGTTACCGTGTCCGATCCTCAAAGCGGTGTTCGAAAAATATGGATTGGTCTCATCAAGGACGGAAAAGAAACGGTTTTGTTTAAAAAAGATCTGCCTTCGGCAGGAATTATCGGAGGGGGCACGGACCTTAAGACATCTTTTAACATCAACATCGATCCGGAGAGCATGGGAATATCCGACGGCAAGGCGATGTTGAGAATGGTTGCAACCGATTATTCCTGGCGGAATTGGATGCGCGGAAACACAGCGTATTTGGAAAAGGAGGTCTTTATTGATACAACGCCTCCGGATGTAAATATTCTCAGCAGAATCCATAATATCAGCCAGGGAGGCAGCGGTGTTGTTATTTATAAGCTTTCCGAGCCTTGCGATAGGAGCGGTGTCGTTGTTGGAGAAAATTTTTTCCCCGGTTATTCGGGGTATTTTAAGGATAAAAATATCTTTATGGCCTTTTTTGCGCTGAATTATAATCAGGGACCGGGCACGCGAATATTTGTCAAGGCGACGGATTTTGCCGGGAACAATGCCAAAGCAGGCTTTTCATATTACATTAAAAAAAGAGAATTTAAAAAGGTTTTACTTCACATTTCAGACAGATTTTTAAATTGGAAAATGCCGGAATTTAATGTCGGTGATTCGCCGGGTTCCAATACGCCTCTTGTCGACAAGTTTCTGAAGGTCAACCGTGATCTCCGGGCTTCCAATGGCAAAAAGCTTTTAGAGATCACCAGGGATTCAGCCGGGAAACTATACTGGGACAACGTATTTTTAAGGCTTCCCGGTTCGGCAAGAGAAGCGAGTTTTGCCGATCACAGAAAATATAAATATAAAAATCATATCATCGATCAACAGGTCCATTTGGGAATAGACCTGGCTTCGGTGGCACACTCGCCGGTTCCGGCCGCCAATAATGGAAAGGTTGTCTTTATCGGATATCTCGGCATTTACGGGAAAACGGTGGTTATTGATCATGGCTTCGGTTTGTTTAGCACCTATTCCCATCTGAGCGGATTTGACGTCAAAGAGGGACAAGTCGTTTCCAAAGGGGAAATTATCGGTCATACCGGCAGTACGGGACTTGCCGGGGGAGACCATCTTCATTTTGGAATGCTCGTTCATAACACCTTTGTGAACCCTGTTGAATGGTGGGATGCAACCTGGATAAAGAACAATATTACCGATAAAATCGAAAAAATAAATATCAGCAAATGAAAACACATAAGATCAATAAATCATACACAGAGATTAACGAGAAGATCAGATCCGGCGAGGTGGTTGTTGTTACCGCTGAGGAGATCATTGACATTGTTAAAGAAGAAGGGGCGGTCGAAGCGGCCAAACGTGTGGATGTGGTGACGACCGGCACATTTGCGCCGATGTGTTCGTCAGGGGCGTTTTTAAACTTCGGTCACGCTGTTCCAAGGATTAAAGCATCCCAGGTATGGCTGAACAAGGTATCGGCATATGCCGGCGTCGCTGCCGTAGATTGCTATATCGGCGCGACACAACCCTGTGAGGACGATCCGCTGAACAAGGTCTATCCGGGTGAGTTCAATTACGGAGGCGGTCATGTCATTCAAGATCTGGTTGCAGGAAAGAAAGTTTACTTGAAGGCCGAAGCTTATGGAACGGACTGTTATCCGAACAGAATGATTGAAAAAGAAATTTTATTAAGCAAACTTCCCAATGCCATACTCTGCAATCCTAGAAATGGGTATCAAAACTATAACTGCGCCGTCAACTTAACGAATAAAATCGTCTATACTTACATGGGCGCCTTAAAACCCAGAGCCGCCAATGCAAATTATTGCTCAGCCGGTCAACTCAGCCCCCTGTTAAATGATCCCTATTATAAGACCATCGGTCTTGGTACCAGAATTTTTCTCGGAGGAGGCGTTGGGTATGTCACCTGGTATGGTACGCAGCACAATTCATCGGTGAAAAGAACAAAAAGGGGGGTTCCCAATACACCGGCCGGTACGCTGTGGGTGATGGGAGATCTCAAAAAAATGAGTCCAAAGTGGCTGATGGGTGTTAGTCTCCAGGGGTATGGGTGTTCGCTTGCCGTGGGGCTGGGCATTCCCATCCCCATACTGAACGAAGAAATCGTTCAATACACTGCGGTATCCGATGAAGAACTGTTCACCCAGATCGTCGATTATGGCCATGATTATGCCAACGGCA
>JARRRC010000045.1:9668-18996 GCA_037381105.1 Desulfobacterales bacterium | reverse complement strand
TTGTTTTTCAAGATCCGGACGTTCAGCTCTTTCTCCCTACCGTATGGGATGAGGTGGCTTTTGCTCCGCTGCAGATGGGCATTTCCAAAGAGCAGGTGACAGAGGTGGTCTCAGAAGCTCTGACCGAACTGGGACTATATCATCTCAAAGACAGGCCTCCCTATCACTTAAGTGAAGGGGAGAAGAAAAAGGTTTCCATCGCGTCGGTACTTACCCTTGACCCCGAAGTGTGGCTCATGGATGAACCGACTGCAAGTCTGGATCCTCGGACCCGGGGATGGGTGATTGATTTTATCCTGGAACTATCTGAAAAAGGCAAAACAACGGTGGTTGCCACTCACGATCTTGAAATTCCTCATGTTGCAACGAATTTCTGTTATGTGCTGGGGCAGGACCATAAAATACTGGCCAAGGGTGCGGCCTATGAAATATTAAATTGGGAAGACATTCTGATACAGGCCAATCTTATCCACCAACATCGTCATATTCACGCCAATATCGCCCATGCCCACAAGCACTGGCATTATTAACAGGTTGGTGAGAAACCTTGCGCAACGTTAAGACTTGTTGTTCTTCAGCAAATCCTTCAGGTTTGCGAACGGCCTGTTGCCGTAAAGCGTCTCTTTTCCGTCGGCCGGTGTTGTGTCATCATACCATTGCGCAACCTGATCACGCGAATGCTCGTTGTCGTGGCAGTAGATACACAGCAACTCCCAGTTGCTGCCGTCCGGAGGATTGTTATCGTGATTGTGATCCTTGTGATGGACCGTCAGTTCTCGAACTCTCTTGCCTGAAAATTCGCGCCCGCATCGCGCACAGATCCACGGAAACATCTTGAGCGCCAGCCCCCGATAGGACTTCTCCTGACGCTCTCGCTCACGCCGGGCCTCGGCTATAATATTGTCCATCCTGGCGGGCCCAGTGCGCGTCTTCTTCGATGACATGTGAGTAGCCTCCTGTAGTTCGATTAGGTTTAACGTTACATATGCTCATACAATCCAATGAAACCATGTTGGATGCCGTTCATTAAAAAAGAAAATCCTCTACCGATTTGGAATATGGATCTTTCTTTTTTCAGGATCTTTCTGCCGGCGATAAAAAATTGCCATATGGCCAATCATCCCCACCAACTCGGATGCGGTTTCTTTTTCAATGGTACCCGCGACCTCTTCTTTTTGACTTTTTTCCTTGAAATCAATAAATTTTACCTTAATAAGCTCATGTTTTTCCAATGACTCATCGACAGCTTTGATTACACTTGGAGAGATTCCTTTCTGGCCGACAAAAACCAGTGGTTTCATTCCATGGACCAGCCCCTTCAGATATTTTTTCTGATAACCTTTCAGTTTTTCCACCAATGCCTCCGTTTTTGGATCTGCCGCTTCAATGAAACTACAATCAAGTTAAACATATTATATCGGCCTGGCTCCGGAGGACTCTAATTCCTCCCAATGCTGATACAATTGCTCGACTTTCTTTTTGGCCTCTTGATGTTTGGCATATATTTCCGCCAATCTATCGGCATCACACGTAATTTCAGTATCATAAAGCTGTCGTTGTAAAGAATCCGCAATGCTTTCCGCCTTTTCTATCTGTCTTTCGATCCGATCTATCTCCTTGCGGGCTTCATAGGCCGACTTATTGGGTTTCTGTTTTAAAAGACTTTGTGAGGTTTTATTGGATTGTGGTGTGACGGACGGTTTGTTCTCTTTATATTTAAGCCATTGATCATAATCTGCAAAATATTGGGCACCGCCAAGCCCATCGAGGTAGAGCAACAGATCACAAAGACGCTCCATGAGAAAGCGATCGTGGGTAATGAGGACGACGGCGCCGGGAAATTCTTCCAAACTTTCTTCGAGAACTTCAAGCGTGGGGATGTCCAAATCGTTGGTGGGCTCGTCTAACAGGAGGATATCCGCGGGCTGCAGCATCAAGTTCGCGATAAGAACACGGGCCTTTTCTCCGCCGGAGAGCCGGGAAACCGGCATGTCCAGCTGCTCTGTTTGAAAGAGGAATCGCTTGGCCCAAGCGGTCACATGGAAAGGCCGACCTTGATATATAACCGCATCGCCATCAGGAGACAGGGCTTTCCGTAAAGTCAGGTTTCCGTTCGACAGCTCCCTCTTTTGATCGAAGGTCACGATCTGTAATCTTTCCACTGTTTTTACAGAACCCGCATCCGGCGCCAGCTTGCCGTTAAGGATATGGATGAGGGTACTTTTTCCGGTTCCGTTCCGTCCCATGATCCCCATGCCCATGCCTCGTGTGAGTGTCAAGCTGAGATTGTCGAAAAGAAGTTTTCCGCTCAAGGTTTTTTGCAGTTTTTTCGCTTCCAGGAGTTTTTTCGTTTTTCGGCCCGTGTCATCAAAGGCGATCTCAACGCTTTTGTTTTGGGAACTGCGGCCCTTCACCGTTTCAAGATCTTTCTGCATTTTGTAGGCCTTGTCGATTCGGTATCGTGCCTTTGAGGATCTTGCTTTGGGACTGCGGCGGAGCCATGCTATCTCACGGCGGACTTTGTTGGAAAGAACGGTTTCAAGTTTTGCCTGTTCCTGGAGATATTTTTCCCGTTTTTCAACAAATGCGCTGTAATTGCCCTCCACTTTGAAAAAACCTTCCGGATATCGCCGGTTCAGCTCAACAATCCGGTTTGTCGTATTTTCCAGAAAGAACCGATCATGGCTCACCAGGACAAAGGCGAACGTGGCATCTTTCAACAGCTTCTCCAGCCACAAGATCCCTTCCAGATCCAGATGATTGGTAGGTTCATCCATAAGGAGTAAATCCGGTTTTTGAAACAGGGCTTGACCGATGGCCAGCTTTTTGCGCCACCCGCCGGAGAGTGTTTTTATCTTTTGGCTCGTGTTATCCACTTGAATAAGGCGTATGGTTTCCTGGCGCCGCTTGCCGACTTGCCATGCCTCAAGATCTTTTGGAATGTTCTTGAACAAGACTTCTTCTATGGTTTTCTCCGGATCGAGAACATCCTCTTGCGGGAGATAAATCGTGTGAGTGCCTTTTTTTCGTGAAATCTCTCCGGAATCGGGAGACTCGACATCAGAGAAGATTTTCAAAAGCGTGGATTTCCCGGCTCCATTAGGCCCGATCAAACCCAGCCGCTCCTTTTCGAAAATCTGTAGAGAAATATCGGTAAACAGAGGCTGAGCCCCATAGGATTTACTGATAAAATAAGTGCTTATCAGTACGTTTGAAGGCATCTATATCTTTCTTTATATCAAAATGCTATTGTGGCGCAATCTTTATTCACTTATTATTATTTTAAAGCATCAATGTATGCGTTTACATTATAGCCGTGGATACCTATTCCGTTTATGACTGCAAAAGGCACGCCGTTTTGGCGGTCAATTTGCGCTTTGCGCCGAGCAGCAGCTTTGTTTTTTTCAATATCGTATTCAATAAATGAAATTCCTCTGGATCGAAAAAAAGCTTTGGCTTTTTTACACCAGGGACACCAACTGGTTGTATACAGTTCAACTTTTGATTTTTTTATCCATGAGTTTTTTTCAGCAGTATCCGTAGAATTTGACCTGTTTTCTTTGTTTTCCGTCGAAATATTTTCCTGGGAATATTCGTTATCTGCCGGTGTAATATAGGTCGGCAAGGTTTCAATATCTGAATTATCGGCATTACCGGGAGGCGCATCTGAAAAATGTGCCACGCCGTTTTCATCAACCCATTTATACATATCCGCAATTGAATATCCTGCAAAAACCCCGACCATGAAGATCATCAGAAAAAGACACCAAAAGATCAAATATTTCCAGAATTGTTTTGTCACTAGGGTATCCCCTTATACAAAGAAGCGCAAAACAGCCGCGAGATGAACGCCACATAAAATTTAGAAGTGATGCACGGATTATCGAACATGCGGAAGTTACGATAATCGTACATCTTCAAGACCTACAGCTCTGCCTGCCGCTCTTTTTGAAGCTATCAAATCCACCACGAACAAATAATATAAAACTTTTAATCCTGATAATCCATGGTTTTCTTATGCGCCCACGAATCTAATTTATTTAAACCGCGGAACCATCTGAACCTTGAACATGATCTCGCCGTATCCGCAGCAATCAACACCGGTGTCCGGGCAGCGGATGAAACGCATGAATAGAACCTTTCAATTTCCGACTCCGTGTATCCTACTCTTCGTCCATATCTCTTTATGAGCTTTTATGTCATTATTCCATTCTCCCCCCCGCTTATATAGCCCACTTCATCATTTTAAAAAGCGTTTCAGCCCTTTTTCCGACCTGCCAATACCATTTTGAATCCTTCATTTCCTCGGCCGCACGACGGAAATCTTTTTTCTTTACAGCGGCGATCATTTTTTTGAACTGTCGAAAACCCGAAGGACCCAGATTAAAGCGCATATCAATCAACACCCGCTTTCTGTATTCATCCAAAGCATCATATTCTGTGAAAATCGAACGCAGATCATCTTCGCATTCAGCAATGTCATTTCTTAACAAAAACAGGGCTTCTTCCTCTGTAATTCCCTTGTCTTCAAGATTTCGGCCCACGCCGACGGAAAGTTTGCCTGCCGGGCAGCGATACACCTTTTTCTCCAGGCCTTCGTGTTCGATAAGTTGTTTTTCTATGGCTTTCATGGGGCTCCTTGCCAGCGTATTTCATGTTTGAGATAATATCATTCAAAAATTTATTATCGGGCGGTTATGTCATAACGGTCAACATATTAAGGAAAATCTATCTATCCTCTTTTTATTCGCCTTCTCCAGGAATACCCCGCAGCTTGCTGCGGGAACTTCATTATCAGATCCCCATTCTTTGCTTCTTTTCACCTTTGCCGAAAGCAATAAACCATATGAATGCCAATATTTCCAATAAAATCAATCCTGAAAAGGCTGCCTTATACCCCGCTGCCGGATGAGTCGCGCTTAAGATCTTTGGCCACAGGTGAACGATGAGTCCGAATATGTATTGAAACAAAAAGACGAACAAAAAGATTAGTATATTAACAGCCGTGAGCGCACGTTCGCTAACTTTGGGTCCGAAATACTGAGTGACAGGCTTTTTATAATCGGATGGGCTAAAACAGCGTTAATCGTACGGAATATGGAGGTAATAAAGAAGCCTAAACCGAAATATTATATTTTGAACATATTGTAGTGCACAGTTTTCTGTGCATACTGGCCAAAGGTCAGAGGTTCCCGGTTAAATTCGCTTCACTCCTTTTCTTCAAAATATTTAAAAGGGCCCCGATAACGGGATCTGCGCTTCGCCTTGACTTCTTATTCCAAAAGCTCCTGAACTTTTTCCAATAACTCTTTTCGATAAAAGGGCTTTGCAATTGTTTTTATGGCGCCGATGGTTTTGGCTATATGAAGATATGTCTCGGAATCAATTCTCCCTCCTCCGGACATGGCAATAATTTTGACATCCCGGAAATTTCGACGAAGTTCCATAATGGTCTCTATGCCCTCCTTATCCGGCATTATGATGTCGGTGATGATGAGATCCGCGGGATTCTCCTGATGAATCTTTATTCCATCTCTTCCACTAGATGCGGTTACCGTCTCATGGCCTTCGCGCCCCAATATCTGTACGAGCAGATCTCGCATCATGGCTTCATCGTCTATGATCAGAATACGGGCCATCTTTTTTATTTCCTTTTTTATGGGTGTCTTCGCTCAATTGAAGTTGGATGCATTGCAGAATCTGTTCAAGACTGTCTGAGTAAAATATTCAATTTTTATGCCAGATTTTTATTTTTTTCTTATCCTGTCATCAGATATTTGAAGACACCTAAAATGTCCTTTAAAAGCTTAGGACTATAATGTCCGATCGACACGATGTTTTTAGAGATATACGTTTTAAAGAAAGGATTTAATACATGCGGAAGGACTGAGTGCACAGTTTTCTGTGCAGTGATGCACAGTTTTCTGTGCACTTTGGGAACAAAGGGGAGGAATTAGAGATCGGAGATCACAGCTCAGAGGTCAGCGGTTATGGATCAGGTGCTAGGGTGAGATGTTGAAAAATAATAAACGCATCCTCGGAATTTGCTCAAGGTTCTCTTTGTACAGGCTGATCTGAGGCCTTTCAGCATCGGACGAACCGGATTATGATTTATTTTCGTGATATATTTGATTTATTGACATATTGTCTTTACTAGGCTTAAATAAGTGTATACTAAGGCTATTTGTTTAGACGAATCATGTAGTTCGCGATTTTATCATACAATTGAACGGACAAAATTAATGCAGCGTCATATCGTCAACAACCTTGTCCTGCTGATTCTGGTTTTTCTGATATCAGCGCTTTTCCTTTCCATGATCCGGCATTTCCTGATGGCCCTTTTCCTGGCGGGTATATTTTCCGCCCTGGCACAGCCGATTTATCTCAGGATAACCCGGCTGTTAAACGGTTATCCGCGGATAGCTTCCATGCTGACGATATTGCTGTTCATCCTGGTGGTTCTGGTGCCTTTGTCAGCACTGGTGAGCGTTATAACGGCCCAGGCAGTGAAGGTTGGTCAATCGGTCACTCCGTGGGTTCAGCATCAGATCGCCCAACCGGCCGCCTTTTCAGAGTATTTGAAAAAAATTCCTTATTACAATGAACTACTGCCCTATCATAAGCAGATCATCAGCAAGGCCGGTGAAGTGGCAAGCAGGATCAGTGTTTTTCTTGTCAACAGCCTGTCTGCAGGGGCTATTGGCACGGTCAATTTTATCGTTATGTTCTTTATCTTTTTATATTTCAGCTATTTTTTCCTGATCGACGGCAGAGTTCTGATAGACCGTATCATGTATTATCTGCCGCTGCAGGAACAGGATGAAAAGCGTCTGCTGGACAGATTCACCTCTGTGGCAAGGGCCACTCTGAAGGGGACCGCTCTCATCGGCATATTGCAAGGAATTCTGCTGGGCCTGGCTTTTGCTGTGGCGGGCATCGAGGCCGCGGTTTTCTGGGGTGCGGTTATGACGGTCCTGTCTATTATTCCAGCGATTGGGTCAGCCCTTGTCTGGGTGCCGGCATCCATTATTCTTGCAGCCGGAGGCCACTATTTTAAGGCCCTCAATCTATTGCTTTTTTGCGGCCTGGTCGTCGGCAGCCTTGATAATTTACTGCGCCCGCGTTTGGTCGGCAAAGACACCAAAATGCATGATCTGATGATTTTCCTTGGCACACTGGGAGGCATAGCCCTGTTTGGCGTGATCGGTTTTATCATAGGCCCGATCATCGCCGCCCTGTTCGTGACGATATGGGATATATACGGAGAAGTATTCCGGAATATTCTGCCGGTGTCTGCCGGTGAAAAGCAGAACCGGATAAATGACGTGGAACAGAAAGTTTCGGAATAGTGCCGGGACCCCCAATTTCTGCGTCATGCTCAAATTTCAATCCTCAAAATACTCAATGTATTCCTGCGGTTAAAATTTTCGCCTTCCTTGAACTTGAACAAAAATGAACATTTTTCAAAGGTCTCGGTATATATAGCTGTCAGGGGTAAATTTTTTAGGGCTAACGCCAGGGCTCTGACTTGTTGTCTTCCTTCTTGATTCAGCGGCAAATTGCTGCTGCCCTGAAATCGCCGAACCTTGTTCCATTCGGTCTCGCCGTGTCGAACAAGATAAATACACATCGTTATTGATTCCATGCCCATCCATAAAATTAAAATGAAGTGCCGACACCGATGCCAAAATGGATAACCGGACTGGTTCTCACTCCCTTTGGCCAGACCTTGATTTCTATGGGTTCCACAAGGGGATAGGCATAATCGAAGCCACCGATTGGCAGAACCTTGCTTCCTTTAAGCGTTCCCACTACCGTGAGCAGCATATTTTTTTGATAGAGCGCAGGATCAAGGAATTTTTTGGATTGGATAATAAAGCGGCCTCCGGATTGATCGGGATTTACAGGCCGACCACTGGTGTCAAGGGCAAGTTGCAAGACTGTGAGTTCAGTTAGGGAAGAAGATGTTTGAACCTCTATAATCCGGCCGCCAAGCATAACGACCTCGCCTTTATAGAGATTCGGCGTTTTTTGCAGCGCCGAAAACGTCCCCGTGTAAGTAACCTTTGATCGCGCCTGCTGAGAAATTCCCGCGGCGCATCCCGCCAGAATTATAATGGAAAAAATGCCGAATATGTGTTTGGCGCGTTTCAATATCATCCTTTTTTACTACCGGAAAAATGAAGGATAGTCAAACTTTCAATTGAGGATTGAACGCACAGAAAAATGGTCATTCATGCACAATTACCTGTGCATCAGCCGTTGATTGAAGGAAATTATCCATCGAATCCTAATTTCTCAGATTGACATTTTTAGCCATCGATAAAGCTACGGAATGCATCCACTATTATTTATAATATCGGAATCCTATGACTGATTATATGTTTTGAGAAGATCGTCTGTCTTAAAATTCTTTCAAAACAAAAAGGGGTGTTGGAACGTAATTTGCAAAATTTTTATATTGTTTTAAAGATGGATGATCTTTTTTTAATTTAGAAAAAACACCCTCTCTCAGTTAATTTTGGAGAAAAATCTGAATATGAAGTCAAGACAAAATATCACGTATTCATGTCAAGGATTTACCATGGTAGAGCTCTTGGTTGCCATGGCTGTCGCGCTTTTGGCTATAGGTGCGATCTATTCCACTTTTTTGAACCAATATAAATCATACCGGATTCAGGAAGAAACCGCCGAAATGCAGCAGAATCTCAGGATCGCAATGCTTTACATGGAAAGAGAAATTCGGATGGCAGGGTGTGATCCTATCGGTACTGCCAATGCAGGGATCGTAAAAGCAGAGAGAACTTTGATCAGATTTACGGAAGATGTCAGAGGGAATTCGCCCGGCAGTGATCCGGATGGGGCGATTGACGATCCTAACGAGGACATCACCTATGCTTTGTAGGGGCGCCATCTGGTGAAAAATACCGGAAGTGGGAATCAGATGGTGGCTCAAAATATCGATGCCGTCGATTTTGTATATCTTGACGGATCTTCTCCTCCCAATGTGCTGAATCCGGGAGGCGGTGATGTTCCTGCGGCAAATCTGGGTCAAATCAGATCCGTGGAAATCACGATTGTGGCCCGGACAAACGATCCTTTGTTGCCTTCCGCCAATGGCATGGCTTATCTGAATCAACGAGGCACAAAGATTCTGGCGCCCCAAAATGACCACGTCGGCCGAAGACGTTTAACCACTTGGATTAAATGTCGAAATTTGGGGCTATAGGGTATCGTCCGAGTTGATCGTAAACATCTATGAAATTGGTTTTATAAATTTATATCTGATTTAGGCTGATTTCGAAAAACGGATGTTGCACACAAAAAA
>JARRRC010000045.1:0-9662 GCA_037381105.1 Desulfobacterales bacterium | reverse complement strand
TGGGGAAAATGAAAAAGGAAGACGGGTTTACGCTGATAGAGGTGCTCATCGCTCTAACTATTTTTGCCGTGGGTCTGCTTGCACTGGCCGCCATGCAGAACTCGGCCGTCAAAATGAATTCCACTGCCTGCAAACTGACCCATCTGAGTACATGGGGTATGGACAAGATTGAAGAACTGTCTGCGCTGCCATACACCGATTCCTCTTTGGAATCAATCGGTCATCCCCATCAGGAAGTGTCCGGAGATTATACCATTTCCTGGACAGTCATTGACGATGATCCAAAGACAAATACCAAGAATGTTACGGTAAGGGTTGTCGGTCGAGGTAAAAGCATTGATATCCGTTTTTTAAAACCAAATATCTAATCGAATTTGAGGCCCACACGCCAATATGAATAATGGAATGGTGGGGTAGGGAAAGAAGATCTTATGAAACAATCATTTAAGGCAGAAAATGAAAAAGGATTTGTAATGGTTTTAGCCGTGGTGTTGTTGTTTTTGCTGACACTTCTGGGAATGGCGGCGTTAAGTACATCGAGCATTGAGACTCAGATTGCAGGAAATGAGCTGCGTCATAAACTGGCGGTTTACGCTGCTGAATCGGCAACTGCTTATGTGGCATACAGCCCCGATTTATACGGTCCTGACAATATCACGGCAGGCATACCTCATTATTTTCCAAACAATACCGTCCCTTATGTGGAAAATACGACGGGTCTTCCAGCAGCGCAACCGATCAGTGCGACCCAGTCTTTTAATGGAAAGGTTCAATACTTAAGTGCATCATTTCCTCCCAGAGGATCGGGGTGTTCTGTGAGTGAATATAAAGCCTATCAGTATAGAATGGTATGCAACGGATACGCCCCGAATAATACCGTTAGAAGTATTGTGGTAGGGTTTTATCGGATTGGTTTTTAGCCTGAGTATATTTTTTAGAGGAATGATGATGAGTAAAATAGGATACTTCGGACTCATAGCGCTATTTGTCATGTGCTGCCTTGTTTTTAAAGGATATCCGGTTTTTGCCGATGATACCTGTGTTTTTTCAGAGACTGCTGATGACATGCCGATGATCGGTCCGGGACAGGATGCGATGGGAATCCCCGGCGGCGGTATTCTATCGAGAACCAGCACATTTATTGCACCGGTTGTGCCGATGACGCGGACCACCAGCGGAGACAAAATTTATATGGCCTTTTTTAAACCCGGCAAAGATAACTTCTGGCCGGGAAATGTCGCCAAATATGGTATTTCGGCAGACAGCCGGATTATGGATGTTAACGGAAACCCCGCTACGGGACCCAGTGGAGCCGTAAAGGACGATGCCGTGCCGTACTGGGCGACCATCGACTGGGCCGACGATACCAAAACCAATTATATTCACAACGCTAAGAGAAAGATCTATACTCGCCTGACAAGTTTAACCCCATTTACGTCCGCCAATGGGAATTTGACAGCCGCCATCCTTGGAAATCCGAACCGAAGTGTGGCCGATGTCATCAATTATGTTCGAGGTGCGGATGTCTTCGATGAAGACGGCGACGGAAATTTTACGGAAAACAGAGCTGTAATTACCGGAGATGTACTTCACGGCGCGCCTTCGATTTTTAAGTATAGATATGCTGACAATACTTACAAGACAATGGTCTATTTCGGCGCAAACGACGGAATGCTGCACGCGGTTTTGGATACAACCCAAAGTTCGGGAACCCCGCCGATTCATTACGGAATTGAGGAGTGGGCCTTTATTCCACCCGATCAACTGGCCCGTTTAAAAGAGATGATGGAAGGTTCTACGCATCAGAGCTATGTAGACGCCACTCCCAAGATTTATTTCAAAGACGTCGACGGAGATGGTTTGACGGATCCGGCAGATGGAGATAGGGTGATTTTGGTCTGCGGTGAAAGAAAAGGAGGTTTCGGCTACTTTGC
Source organism: Desulfobacterales bacterium (assembly GCA_037381105.1). Lineage (GTDB taxonomy): Bacteria > Desulfobacterota > Desulfobacteria > Desulfobacterales > UBA11574 > UBA11574. The sequence continues at coordinate 7,728 of JARRRC010000045.1, read as the reverse complement.
ACTGGATGTGACCCATCCCTCTTCTCCGCAGTATCTCTGGCGAATCAACCGATATGATGATTCCATACTCGGCATTTCACCCCCTGAAACGGTTATTCCTGAGCTGGGCCAAACCTGGTCGGAACCCCGATTCGGTCTTGTAAGGACTTCGAACGGCGATACAACCGGCACGCCCGTATTTTTTGCCGGCGGGGGGTACAGTTCCAACAATTCTTCCGGAAAAGCGGTCATCGCTGTTAATGTAATGACCGGCGCTCTCGTGAAAAAGTTCACTATTGGCATGAACTACAGCGTCGCCAGCTCGGTTGCCGTTATCGATGAAAACAGCAACGGCTTTACGGATAAAGTGTACGCGGGTGACCTCGGCGGCAGCATGTGGCGGTTTTCGAGTTTTGTTGACAAAGACGGTACTCCTTTGGCTTTTCCGAAGTGTAATGAAAACATTAACGCCTGGACCGCACAGGTCTTCTTTAAAGTAGATGAAAATAATGACAGGAAATTTTTTTACCCTCCGAGTGTTACCCTTGAAAAAGGGTATGACATGGTATTTATGGGAACAGGAGACAGGGAAAACGCCTGCTGTAACCATAGGAGTGTAAGCTGCACGTCTGCAGTAACTGATATCATCGCCGGTGTGAAAGAGACCCATTCTGTTGCAACCATTGTCGGCGAAGGGGGCATTGCAGGCAGCCTTTTTCCCCGGGACCTGGTTGACGTTACGAATCCAACCGCTTTACCTCCCAATTTGACGATATCCACAGACGCAGATTCAAATGGGTATATTGATCGGGGCTGGTATATCCGGCTGGTGGATGGCAACGGCAATGCTGCCGGAGAAAAGGTTCTTGCGGAAGGAACGGTTTTTTACAAAACGTATTATATTACGACCTTTACGCCCGACGACGATCCCCTTGGGCCCGGAGGCGAAAGCCGGTTGTATGCGCTGAATTATTTAACGGGCGCCGCCGTTCTTGATTTTGATCATGATACCGGCAAAGACCGGAGATTATCCATTGGATACGGCATACCTTCCAAACCAATTATGCTGATCACCAGGACCAATACAAAATTATTGATTTCAGCGGGAAGTGCGAATACGGATTTGTCCGGCCCGAGTTTTGACGCAGGCGTGATGAATATTGACCCGCTGCTGCCGCCGATCAACTTTTTCTATAAATATTGGAGAGAGCTTTTTGAAACAGATTGACGTTACTAGAGGCGTTCCCTGCAGCGATTTCATGCGGTTTAAAAAAAGTTATCCCTGTAACGACTTTTTGGAAAAACACCCCGACCCATCAGATACTTCAGGTTCAAAAAATGAGCGCTCAAAAAGATTTTCGTTTGCGCAACAACCCGTTGAGTTTTGATTTTTATTGTTTCTGCTATATTATAATGAAAATAGAATATGAAAAAGGAGTGCACTTCTAATGACAATCCTGTATTTTGAAGATATCGAAGTGGGTAAAAAATTGGTTAAATCAATAACATATCAGGTTAACAAAAAAGAGATCATCGAATTTGCCCGCCGCTGGGATCCACGGTATTTTCATCTTGACGAAACAGCGGCGGCGTCGTCCGTTTTCGGAGGACTCGTTGCCTGTTCGGCCCATATCTTTTCTATTCTTTCGTGGTTTGGCACACATGGCGAGAGGCGCAACGCATCAATGGCGGCACTGGGTTTTGATGAACTGCATATGCGCCATCCGGTCCGCCCGGGGGACACACTCTCCTGTTGCTTTACATACCTTGAAAAGCGCGAGTCCGGGTCCAAGCAGGACCGCGGAATACTGCGAACTTTGGCATCACTATCCAACCAGCAAAGTATTGAGGTGTTCTCGGCCATCATTACCAGTATGGTCGCAAAACGTCCTTAACAGCGTCGTGTATATATTGAAAATGAAACAATGAATTCAAGAGACGCACGTGCGTGGCGAATATTGCATTATTCGTTGACACTGCTAATAATATGTGACAATTTTATAAACAGATATATATAAAGGCGTTGAAACTCAAAAACAAAGACGATTTACGGGTTGAACAGTCAAGTTGAATTTGTCCCCAGCCAATCGCCATTCCGCAACATTTTATTCAATACACCTGGAACGTACGGATAAATATGCAAAATCAAAAAGTTCGCAGCAAGGCTGCCAAACGATTGCTCATCGCGGTAGGCGTTCTGGCCCTTGTTTTATTGTTGTTGCTGGCCTTGAGCGTCGTCGCGACAGAAGACCTGGTTGATATTTTCTGGTACCACAGTTTAGGTTATGAGCTCTACTTTTGGCAGCGTAAGCTCTATGGTTATATTGTTTTCATTAGCGTTTCGCTTGTGTTTTTCTTGATTTTCTTTATCAATTTTTGGCTTGCCTCCCGGTTCTTGAAAAAAGCACTCCAAGGGGTCGAAGATGTGCCGCGCAAAGCCTATCGTGCAATTTACAAGGCTTTTCAGTCCGTATCCATTATGTTCTATTTGCCCCTTTCCCTGGGTCTGAGCTTTCCTATCGCCTTGCCCCTTTACCGCAATTGGGAACATTTTCTTTTTGAAGTCTTCGGCGTGCCTACGGGTATTTTGGATACGTATTACGGAAAGGATGCCTCATACTACTTGTTTAAATATCCCATCTTTATCCTCATAATAGAGCGGCTGCTTATCGCATTTTTGATTCTCTTGATCGGATTATTCGGCCTTTACATGATTAAGAACGTTTTACGGAGTAAACATGCCCTTCACTTTACGCGCAGCGCAAAATGGCATTTAAGCATCCTTGTCCTGATCGTTTTTAGCATCGAAATTTGGGATTTCATGCTCCAGCGTTATGGTTTGCTTTTCGATACGAGTCATGAGCCGCTTTTTTACGGGCCCGGCTTTGTGCAGATGAATGTAATCCTGCCCTTCATATGGGGCTCGATGGTGCTGCTGGCTGCGGTGGCGGTGACGTCGATCGTGGCCATCCAGTTCAGAAAGGGATACAAACTGCTTGTCGTATGGGCCGTCCTCCTGGCCATGGTCCTGGCGGTGCGCTACACCACCTATCTGCCGAAATTGATCCAGGGCTATATTGTCAAACCCAATGAGGTCATTAAAGAGAAACCCTACATTGCCAAAAATGTTCAGGCAACTCTCGATGCCTATAAGCTGACCCAGGTGGATATTCGCAATTATTCCTATGAACGCTTTCCGCTGGGCTATAAGGCTAACCAAATCAAAGACGTGCTGCGGAATATTCCGCTTTGGGACGCAGAAACTTTGGATTCGGTTTATAAGCAGCTTCAGGAACTGCGGACATATTACACATTCCCGCTTGTCAACGTGGGGCGCTACACGGTGTTGAACAACTATCAACAGGTGTTTCTCTCGGCGCGCGAGATCAATTACAATAATTTGCCCCTCGGCGCGAAAAACTGGATCAACGAGCATTTGACCTACACGCACGGTTTCGGCGCCGTTATGACTCCCGCCAGTCAAGTCGGTGGCGAAGCCATGACATGGTTTCTCCAAAGCATTCCTGCCGTATCCAAGTACGGACTGAACGTTGAGCAGCAAAGGATCTACTTTGGCTTAAAAAAGTATCCGTATGTCATCGCTCCCAACAAAGCCGGAGAAATGGATTATCCCAAAGGCAACCGTAATGTGATGGCTGACTACACCGGTGAAGGAGGCGTACCGATCAGCTCGCTTTTCAAACAGTTTTTGTTCTCCTACTACTTTAAGGACAAAAATATATTTTTTATGACCAAATACAAATCAGACAGTAAAATTCTCATACGGCGCAACATCGTCGATCGCATCAAATACCTGGTGCCGTTTCTCAAGCTGGATCATACACCCTATGCGGTGGTGACGTCCAAAGGGATTTACTGGATCGTCGATGCCTTTACGACATCGCCGTGGTATCCGGCTTCCCAAACGTATACATCAAACGGTGATCCATTAAACTATATTCGTAATTCCGTAAAAATTGTGGTCGATGCTTTTAACGGTACCGTTGATTTTTACATCTTCGACAAAAAAGATCCCATCATACAGACTTACAAGCTTATCTACCCGGGACTTTTTAAAGAAAAAGAGCAAATGCCGGCTGAAATCAGGCCTCATGTGCGTTACCCAAAAGACATGTTCGAGATCCAAATGGCGATCTATGCCAAATACCATCAAACCGACCCCCAGGTTTTCTTCCAGCAGGAGGACATTTGGACCTTTGCCCAAACCTTGGAGAAAGAAAGCACGGTAATGCTCAAACCCTATTATCTGACCCTGGATTTGATTACTCCCGGCCGCCTTGATTTTCTTTTGCTGCTGCCCATGTTTCCCAAAGGCCGGGACAATCTGAGGGTTTTGGCCATCGGGGGGTGCGACGAGCCCAATTACGGCAAAATCATCTTATATAATTTCCCGAAAGGGGAACTGGTTTACGGACCCGCCCAAATCGACGCCTTGATCGACCAGGATCCGGATATTGCCCAGCAGTTCACGCTCTGGGATCAGGCCGGATCATCGGTGGTGAGAGGCAAAATGATCATCCTGCCGGTGGAAAAGAGTATTCTTTTTATTCAACCGGTCTATCTCAAGGCAACGGCAAGGGTAGCAATACCGGAATTGCAGCGCATTATCATGAGCGAAGGACAAATTGCGGTGATGGAGACCTCCCTGGAAGAAGCTTACAAGGCCCTTTATGACCGCGTAGTTAATCAGTTGAAAAGTCTGGAGCTACAATTCCCACAGGTGAAGGCCGCGCCGGAACAAAAGGCCCCCAAAGAGCCGTCCGATCAGCGCGCGGGCTCAGGGAAACCCGTGACTGGCCAGAAAAAATAGCCGCGCTGGAGCGACCTATCCAACCCATGATTTTGCCTTTCCATATGATTATCTCTTTTCAACAAGGCCGATGAGGGTGTTTTTAAAGCGGGTGCTCGTTTGGGTTGAAACCGCCTGGAACAGATGGGTATCAACAAAGCCGGCAAAACAGTCATGGGGAGTTTTTTCCGGTGCCATGAAGAGTGTTACAGAGGCTTTTGTTTCACCACCGGAAACTTCGGGGGGATTGGGTATGTCACCTGTTGCGGCAGAACGGGAATGGGCGGCCAACATTTCAAGAGATTTCATGAATTCATTCCGCCAGGTATTCCATGCCTCATCTTCATCGACATCCGTGGGAACGGATTCGAAACGGATGATCTGTTTTGTTTCAGGCAGACTGTCGATGATATGCTCAAGCACCGCCCGGCTGGTGGTGATAAACAGTCCGGAATCCTGCGGGTCCTTAAGCATAAAAGATGCCCAGGCTTCTATTCGCTCTAACGTCATGTAGAGGCCCGGATCGTCTTCTTCAAATGCCCTGCGAATAATGGTTCGGTCCTGATTGTTCTCATCTTCTCCTTTGAGGTCTTTCATGAAATCGGCTTCCATGGTGTCCATATCCACCAGATCCTGTGACAGTCTTTCATTTTGAAGGTCGTATTCCTGGGCCATGTGAAGAAATAATCCGACATTGAACAGTGAACCGGGTTTTTCTTGGGTGGGGATCTGTTGGATGGTTTTTTTAATATCCGCTCTGATTTGGGAAGAAGCGTTCTTATCGAAAAATGGAATTTTGTCGGCCATGAGCTTTAAGAAAGCGGTTTCGGTTCCCTGATGGGTATTGATCCAGATCCGGTATTCTTTTAGAATCTTATCGAGCAACCTGCCGTTGATTTCCAAGGGTATGCGTATGTCCAGGATGCCTTCTTTGACCAGTTTTTGCATCTCATCCGGTACTTTTGTGGCGGATATCTGATACACGACCGTCTGACCGAAACAGGCGGCCAAGGCTTTTCCTTTGGATTCGGGAATATAGGTGAAGGGAAAATAAATCGGTTTCATCTTTTTTTCTCTTTCCTCATTTCTGGCTTGTATTTGACTGCACAGACGAGATGCTTAACTTGCTGTCTTTAACAGTAATTCCCATTGCTTCGAGTTGATCCCGGATCTTGTCTGCAAGATTCCAGTTTTTTTCCAGCCTGGCCTGTTCTCTTTCCTTGACAAGGCGCTGCACCTCGTTGCCATGGACGGCATCTTCAAAATGAAAAATATTAAGTACGGCATCCAGATTACGAAAGCCATCTAAAATTTTCAAAGCACCTTCCGGATCCAGTCTCTTTTCCTGAATCAGAATGTTCACTTTTTTGACATTTTTAAATATGGACGCCATGGCTGCGGATATGTTCAGGTCATCATCCATGGCATTGACAAAGCCCTGCCTGATGTCATACAGCAACTGATCCAGCTCAGGAAAGGACGATCCTCCCGGCTTGATGTGAATCAGCGAGTGGACGCAGGAATCGAGACGTTTTAATGAACGTTTCGTGTCTTCGAGCCGCTCTTTGGAAAACGTGATCGGCTTCCGGTAATGGCCGGAAATAAGCCAGTACCGAATCTCCCTTCCGGAGTATCCCATGTCCATGAGATCGGACAGGGTTTGCCCGGCGCCCTGTTCGTCCACCTTTTTGCCGCCGACAAGGACCCGGTCGCAGTGTACCCAGAATCTGGCAAGGGGCTTTCCGGTCAGTGCGCCGGCAATGGCAATTTCATTTTCGTGGTGGGGGAAAACCAGTTCGCGGCTGCTGGTATGAATATCGTAGGTTTCTCCGAGATATTTCATTGCCATGGCCGCACACTGAATATGCCATGAGGGGCGTACATTTCCCCACTCGGTTTTCGTAAAAATTCCCCTTTTGAGCTCGGAGAGTTTGGATCGCTTCAACAAGGTAAAATCTCTGGGATTGTCTTTTTCATAATCATCCAGGTCTACGGTTGCGCCCAGTCTGATTTTGTTGAGATCGATCCCCGACAGCCGGCCGTAATCTGTGAAACGGGAGATATCGAAATACAATGATTTCAACTTTTCATACGCCACGCCCTTTTTAACCAGCTTTTCAGTCAGCGAAACCATGTCATGGACATGGTCGCTGGCCTTGGGATAATTTGTGGCAGGCTTGATATTAAGAATTTTTAAATCTTCTTTGAACGACTCGATATGCCGGGTGGTGAATTCGGCAAGATCCAATCCTGCTGCTTCAGATCCTTCGATGGTTTTGTCGTCCAGATCGGTGATGTTCATAATGTGAGTGACGTCATATCCACGGAATTCAAGATATCGGCACAATAGATCGGAGAAGATGACGCGGCGGCATTGTCCCAGATGCATTTTTGCGTAGGCGGTGGGTCCGCAGGAGTACATGGTGACTTTGCCCGGTAAAATCGGTTCAAACGGTTCTTTACACCGGTTCATGGTGTTGAAGAGTGACAGGCTGACTTTTTCCCGTACCGCAAAAAGCATGGTGCTGAGATACCGTTCGCCCCCGTCCGGAAAGATGACCACAATGGTGCCGCCGGCCATCCCTTCGGCCTTTTTTTGTGCGATCACCATGGCGGCTCCGCTGCTCATTCCCACAAAGATCCCTTCTTCTTTTGCCAGGCGCCGCGTCATTTCAAAGGCTTCTTCATCGTCGATATTTACGATTTCATCCAAGAGTTTCTTTTCAAATATTTCCGGCCGGTACGCTTCTTTCATGTTTTTCAGACCCTGAATTTTATGCCCGAGGTATGGCTCGACGCCGACGATCTTGATGTCGGGATTATATTCTTTCATCCGCCGGGTCAGACCCATCAAAGTGCCGCTGGTCCCCAGAGTGGCCACCACCATCGTCACTTTTCCGCCCGTTTGCTTCCATATCTCAGGGGCTGTTCCAAAATAG
>JARRRC010000044.1:0-13677 GCA_037381105.1 Desulfobacterales bacterium | reverse complement strand
TATTTTGTCCAAGGGCAAGATGAAAAGGAAGAAATACTCATCAAAGATATTTCAAAGACCGGAATAAATTTTACAACTCTAAAGCCACACAATTTGTCCAAAGATGATTTAATTGAATTGAAATTTTCTTTAGACAATCAAATGAGAATGGAAGTTCGCACACGCGTCAAAATATTATGGATAATCGATCGCACGGTCGGTGCACAGTTTGTTGATCCAAATTTGCTTGAAAAGGATTTGGGGTTATATCTGATAAAATAATTTGTTCTGAACGATCGACCTGACACCAGAAAATATGAGATATATATTAACTACGGAATCCTCGACAGGCATGGCACGAGATTGCAAAAGAGCGAGAACGACGCCCTTGATCGAAAGTTGCCATTTATGGGTGGACATTAACCGGCTGGCTTAAAGGCCGGGACATGTTTTCCACTCGGGCCAAGATATCGAATAAACCAATATATGGCCTGAAGATCCTCATTGTCCATTGCATTAAGGATGGGGTGCGGCATCGGCGGCCTGCTTTTTAATGTCTTTGCCATTTTTATCCATTCCTCTTCTGTAAAAGCCCCGATTAAAAGCCGAAGATTTGATCCATAGGACGTTCCCAGGGGCCCGCGCCACCCGATGGTATCACCCGTCAACCATTTGCTCTCCGGAACGTTCCCTTTCGATTTTAAATAACCGGCAGTATGACAATCGTTGCATCCTAATTTTTTTACCAGAAAGCGCCCTTTATCTACTGATTTCATTTTAAAGTAAAACTCGGGTTTGCTTTTCAATGCTTTCGTTTTATCAGGCGTTGCACAATTCCAAAAAAAGAACCCGGATAAAATAAGACTCGCAAGAATAATATAGGTGAGTTTGAATCTCATTGGCTCGATTTCCTTTAAGTAGATGTGATTGTTATTAGAAGCCATCTCAAAATAAAGATTTTGGTTCAAGATCCCCCGCTAAAACCCAGCGGGATAAAAAGGCGGATCCGAGTTTTAACCCGCTCCGTCTGTTGACGGAATCTTCGACACGCATACTCAAGTATGTCGAGGACTTAAAACGAGGCTTCAACGCCGAGGTTGGGCCAAAAGATTATTTTGAGATAGCTTCTATAACCTACCAATATTCATATTGGACTTTGCGAATGTCAATTGACCCAAACAACAGGCATTGCATTGACATGAAAACCTTTATTAACCGTATCAAATTATTGTGATATTTTCAAACCTAAGTTTCAAGCCGAAATTGTTTACAAATAACACAATGCCTGCTAACTTGTTTGTGACCCAAATACTGTCAAAAGTACGCAACAACTGATAAAACCTCTATCGCAAAAGGCCTGATCGCCTTCGGTGCCGTGATCTCAGTATTCGGCGTATAAAACATCCTGAGCAACCCTTGTAAAAAAGAAACGTCAAAAAAACAAGCATCATGTGCGGACACAACCATAACACCACCTATAATTTGCGAAAACATGGCTGACTATCCCTATTTTCGTCTGCAATTCGTTGTTTTTGCCCTCGTATCTGCTTCGTTTACAAACATTTACATCACTCAACCAGTATTGCCAGTGCTGAAAAGTGAGTTTTCGGCTGATATGGTACTGGTTTCTTTCACTGTGTCCGCCGTCATTCTTGGTATAGCCATATCTAATTTGCCTTTCGGCTTTTTAGCCGACAAATTGCCCATCCATCCGATTATCTTTACCGGAGGCGTTTTGGTGGCTTTTTGCGGCTTAGTTTGTGCAGCGTCAAATAACCTTTGGGTTTTAATTGGAGCACGTTTCTTTCAAGGTATTTTTATTCCTGCCTTGACCACCTGCCTTGCAGCATATCTGGCAAAAACACTCCCGACAGCAAGGTTGAATGTTGTAATGGGTTCTTATGTATCTGCAACAGTTCTCGGTGGATTGGGCGGTCGTTTGCTTGGCGGCTGGATTCACCCGCCACTACACTGGCGCTATGCTTTTGTATCAGCGTCAGTACTTATCCTTATAGCTACATTCACCGCTCTGTGGGGGCTACCACGCACTTCAGGCGATACTGGACAGCAACGCAACTCTACCGGTTTCTTAGTGTTAATAAAGCGATGGGAGTTACTGCGTATCTATTTCTGTGCTATGGGCAGTTTTGCTGTATTTTCATCTGTCTTTAACTACCTGCCATTTCGATTGACTGCACCTCCTTTTAATTTTTCAACTGAACTGACGACTCTATTTTACGTCGTTTATGTTGTGGGAATTTTTATGGGACCTATGGCTGGTAATATCAGTAACCGCTTTGGCAGTGGGAATACGTTACTTGGGGGTTCGGCCTTTTTAGGAATTTCATTGGCACTTATCTTGCTGCCTTCAATTTCTGCAGTCGTGTTAGGGCTACTTGGTATTTGTGCCGGTTTTTTCACAGTCCATGCAGCTGCTGTTGGTAGCCTTAACCGCAAGCTTTCCAGTGATCAAGGACGGGCGAATGCTCTCTACGTTCTGTTTTATTACTTGGGTGGATGGCTCGGAATTACCTGTACTGGATTTGCGTTCAAACAAGGTGGCTGGCATGCGATGGTATATATTTGTGGGCTTCTTTTGATCATTCCATTATTCGCAGGTATTGGCGAGCGCAAAAGCAACAGCCGCTGAATATTCTCATACCAGGACATACCCTGCCCCTTACTTTCTATAATACTTTCAAGGTGTTTAACGCTCTATATTCTTGTTCTTGAGGAAACAACGGATTTGATGTAAGCTGTCGGCATGGTACGCATCACCCCCACAATTGCAATTAATGAAAATGAGATCAAACTAAACTTTATCAGATCGTCAGGACCCGGAGGACAGAACGTCAATAAAGTGGCTACGGCTGTTCAGCTTCGTTTTGATGTAAAAAACTCTCCGTCGCTTTCTGACGAGGTTCGCACCCGTTTGATTCGTCTAGCAGGCGATAAAATAACTAAAGACGGAATTCTCATTATCCAGGCCAGGCGGTTTCGAAAACAGGAACGCAATCGACAGGATGCCATGGATCGTCTGATAAAATTAGTCCAAACAGCATCTGAACCACCCAAAACACATATTAAGCCCAAGCCGACCAGGGCTTCAAAAGAACGGATACTGGCGGCAAAAAGGCATAGAAGTAAATTAAAGAAGATGAGGCGATGGGTTTCAGTTTCTGAGAATTAACAATAGAACCCAAACGTCGTCCCAATTGGAATCCTGAAAAACTGCGAGCAAGGAGGTGCCCAATGACCAATAAAATCTGTAAGACCAAAGAAGATGTATTGAAGATCGTGAGCGAAAAAAATGTCAGCTTTATTCAGTTTTGGTTCACTGATGTCCTTGGAATGCTGAAAAGCTTTGCAATTACACCGTCCGAGCTTGAAACCGGCATGGTTGAAGGGATGGGTTTTGACGGATCTTCCATTGAAGGTTTTGCCCGTATCGAGGAAAGCGATATGGTTGCCCTTCCGGATCCTTCCACGTTCAGGTTGCTGCCATGGCGTCCGGAGGAAAGACCTGTGGCACGGATGTTTTGCGATGTCGTCAACCCGGATCACACCCCGTATGAAGGCGATCCAAGATATGTGCTCAAGCGGCTACTAAAAACAATAGGCAATAAAGGATACACCTTTTTTATCGGTCCGGAACTCGAGTATTTCTATTTCAAAAGTAAAGAAGAACCTGTCGGAATCGATAATGGTGGATATTTCGACAGCCTTCCCCTTGATTTGGCATCGAACTTGCGGCGGGACACGATTTTTTTCCTGCAATCCATGGGCATAGAGGTGGAATACAGTCATCACGAGGTGGCGCCGAGCCAGCATGAAATCGATTTACGGTATGACGATGCCCTCAGCATGTCCGACAAGACCATGACCTACAGGATCGTCGTCAAAGAAATCGCCCGCAAACACGGCTATTATGCCACATTCATGCCCAAACCAATATTCGGAGAAAACGGAAGCGGTATGCATGTTCATCAATCCTTGTTCAAAGGAGATCAAAATCTCTTTTTTGACGGCAACGATCCATACCATTTATCCAAGATAGCTAAAGGATACATTGCCGGAATTATGAAGCACGCCCGTGAAATTGTCGCCGTGACCAATCAATGGGTCAACTCGTACAAACGTCTGGTTCCCGGCTATGAAGCACCGGTTTATATCTCCTGGGCCCGGCGAAACCGTTCGGCCATGATTCGGGTGCCCATGTACAAGCCCGGGAAAGAAGTCGCCACCCGGATAGAGTTCCGGGCACCTGATCCGGCCTGTAATCCATATCTGGCTTTTGCGGTAATGCTGGCTGCCGGCCTCAAAGGGATCGAGAGAGATTATGAGCTTTCGGCCCCCGTTGAAGAGGATATTTTTAAAATGTCCCAAAAAGAAAAAGATAAAAAGGGAATCTTTACCTTGCCGGACAACCTTTATGAAGCCATTATCGAGGTTGAAAAATCGGAACTGGTGAAAGAGGCGCTGGGTGAACACATTTTTAATAAGTTCATCGAAAACAAAAAGATTGAATGGGATATGTATCGAACCCACGTCAGCAAATACGAAATCGAAAAATATCTGCCCATTACATAGCCGAATAAACGCGGTCGGCAACTTATAACACAAGTTAGCCAATATTACATCAATGCATTTTTTTAATTTAAAATAAAAAAATACTTGACATAAAAATAAGTAGTGCTAAAAACTTTATCAATAAATTTAGCATAGCTTAGGTTTTGCACAACGGTGTGCGAAACTTTGTAAATTTTAAAGACAAAGGCGTCTTCCCTTCAGAAGGGAAGACGCCTTTTTTATTTTTCATTGTCATAACTTACAATTCGAAAGGAGTGTTAAAAATGAGATTTTCAAAGAGTAATGACGTGCTGGGAACTACAAATCGAGGCAACGCCGCCGAGTCAGGTCTTTGTACACTTTGCCGGGCGGATTGCATGGGTAAATGCGAAACCTGGCTTTCCAGCCTCGTGGGGCGAAAATTGCTTTATCCGAGAGATTTCGGAATGGTTACGGCCGGTGCTAATAATACCACCCATGTCGGTGTTTCTTACAACTCTCTGAGAATCCAGGGGTATGCATACGGTGCTCATGGTTTGGATAAAGGCTTGAGCAATGACCCTGACGACTGTATTTTCCCCAATGTAAACGTCGCCACCGAGTTTGGATATGAGACCAAAACCAAAGCCCGGATACCGCTGATGACCGGAGCCCTCGGCTCAACCTTCATCGCTGAAAAATACTGGGATTCTTTTGCAATCGGCGGGTCTTTGATCGGCATACCCGTGGTGATCGGCGAAAATGTTGTGGGTGTGGATCGACAATCCAATATCGGTTCGGGCAAATCCAAAAAAGGAAAGATCAAGAGTTCCCCGGAACTGGAGCGTCGCATCGATACTTACCTCCGCTACCATGACGGCTACGGTGCCATTATCGTTCAGCTGAACGTTGAAGATACCCGTAACGGAGTCGCCGAGTTTGTCGCCGAAAAGTACGGAAATAAGTGTATTATCGAGTTGAAATGGGGTCAAGGCGCCAAAGATATCGGCGGCGAGATCCAGGTCACCAGCCTGGATTATGCCCAGTTTCTAAAAGATCGCGGCTATATTGTGGACCCTGATCCGAACAAACGAGAGGTACAGCAGGCATTCAAAGAAGGAGCAATCAAATCATTTGCCCGTCACAGCCGTTTGGGCGGAACCAACTTTGATACGGTTGCCGAAGTGCGTGAGGACTTCATGAAAAGCGTTGATTATCTCCGCAGTCTTGGTTTTAACCGTATATCTTTAAAAACCGGCTCATATGGAATGGAAGAGCTGGCAATGGCAATCAAGTTTGCTACAGAGGCAAAACTCGATCTTCTCACCATAGACGGTTCCGGAGGGGGTACCGGCATGAGCCCCTGGAACATGATGCAGAGCTGGGGAGTGCCCTCAATCAATCTCCATTCAAAAGCCTATGAATATGCCAGCATTCTGGCATCAAAAGGTGAAAGGGTCGTCGATATGTCGTTCGCCGGTGGATTTGCTCTTGAGGATAGTATTTTTAAGGGATTGGCCTTGGGTGCTCCTTATGCGAAACTCATCTGCATGGGCCGTGGAATCATGATCCCCGGATTTGTGGGCGCAAACATCGAAGGCGCTTTAAACCCCGAAAGAAAAGAAGCAGTTTTCGGCAACTGGGATACACTGCCCAAAACGGTAAGCATACTGGGTAACAGAGCTGAAGAAATTTTCTCTTCATATTTTGACGTTCAGAAAAAAGTCGGCAAAAAAGAAATGAAAAATATTCCATACGGCGCCATCGCCTTCTGGACTATGGCCGACAAACTGGCCTGTGGTTTGCAACAACTTATGGCCGGTGCAAGAAAATTTTCCCTGAACCAAATTTCCCGCAGTGATATTTTTTCCGGCAACCGGGAAACTGCGAGAGAAACCGGCATCCCCCACTGCACGGATGTCAATGATGAGAGTGCCAAAAAGATACTCAATTCATATTAGCCTCGACAGTCACTTACGATAAAACAAGGCCTCTTGGTGGGAGATCACTTTGAGGCCTGTTTTTTTCCTTTACTTGAAGTTATTTAGTTTCTATCCATGAATCCAATATAAACACAATAGGTGTCCAATTCAGAAATGAGCAATTTTTGTTCTGATCAAGGCCGCACAAGGGTTTGCGGTGAGGTGTACATCTGTACGCCGCAGCCGGAAACCCGCGGAGAACACCGATCAGGACAAAAATGGCCATTTATGGATGGATACTATTTGATTTTAAACCATAACAACCTGGCAACTTCCGGTCCGGGATTGTTCCATTGTGAAGGTATTTTAGAAGTCAGATAAATAACGTCATTCGCATCAACGATATAAACATCCCTCCCCAGATTCAATTGCAATTTGCCTGACAATAAATAGCCGAATTCTTCTCCCTTATGGATAAAAAAATGCGAAGGAAGGGTTTTGCCAGGCTGGATCTCCAATAAGTAGGGCTCGACTTTGGCTTCAATATCGACTGGTATCAAGAGACGGCCCTTAATGCTGTTCTGCGGCAAATCCGGAAATTTTATGTCCAATGATTCTCCGGAAGGAAAAATCACCCGGTTTCTCCCATCAGCCGATTCTTGAAAAAATGAGTTTATATCAACATTCAGAACTTCTGCTATCTTAAGAAGTGCCGGCAAAGACGGATATATTAAATCGCTTTCAACCTGAGAGATCGTGCTCGGTGTCACTCCAACCAGTTTTGCAAGCTCCGTCTGCGACAGACCTCGCCTGGTGCGAAATCTTTTCAGGCGAATCCCCAGATCAAACTGTCCCGTAGAACGCCTTTCCAGATCAAAAGAAATCCTCCGACCTTTACTCCAATAGCTGAATGGTCGATTCAGTGTATCCAGATTGTGCTTTTCAGCTTTCAGAATCGTCAGGTATGTCTTTCCTCTTTTCACCGACAGATCGATAGCGACCTGCGCGATTTGATTGATCTGAGCTCTGAGACGCAGGGAATGCGCCCTTTTTTCGATGATCCAGTAGGCAATCGTATTCAACTCATACAGACGGGGACAGGAATGGGAATAAAAATTCAGAATGTGCTGTTCACCGCCCCAGAGTTCCTGCATACCGGTCAAGCTTTCAAAAACAAAGCGAACATCACCTTCCAGGGTCCCATGAATTCCGTATAGCGCATCCATCACCTGATTCATCTGACGGGGTTCATCGACCCTGACAATTTGGCACGGCCATTCACGTTTTTTTCTATCATAAAACTTGAGAAAAACCTCGGAACCCGCCCCTTTGCCATGGGTAAAACAGTCAAGAATAATAAGCTGTCGATTGTTGGCCAAAGGGCCCAATTTTTCAATAAGATTGCGCGGAGAACGGTCAAAGCTTGCGTAAATCATCGGTTTCTTTTGGACCTGAGAAGCTTGAATGAAGTTTAAAGAAAACACATCCGCCAAACTGCCGGCATCATCATGCCAGACCACATTGTCTCCGATGTAAAGTTCATCCAAAAGTTTATCGAGTTCGTCAACTCCAGAAGTGGCTCTAATTTTTTTAAAAACCATCAACCTCTCCCTTTCTTTGTCCGTATTTTTTCATCAATAAATGAAAAATTCATGGGTGTCAATCAAATGAATCCTTCATCGATCTTGACATGGGCTAAAAAATATAAGCTAAACTTATTTATTGAATTAATTTTTAATCTATGCTAATAGCTCAGCATATTTGTGTATAGAAGTGGTTTCAAAACCTTCAATCGGATTAAAAGTCAAGGGGGTCTGGGACGGCCAACCCCATGAATATCGGGAATATTTCGAGGATTGGACGTTTCAGCCTAACACTTTAGATCGAGTCCGAGGTGAGGGTTTGAAACCACTTCTAATCGTTTCTTCAGCCATTAATGTAACCCTACGCTCCTGCTCACCCTAAAGGAGGTTTCTATGGAAAGCATTAAAGCCGATTCTTCCCTGCTTGAGAAACCCGCCGCTCAACCATCCCCTGACAAAATGAATTCTAAAAACAGATCCCGGGTGTTTGACTACATGGACAGCCTTCATGCCGACACCTCCGATAATCCGCGCAGCGGACGCTCCTGGATCATTGACGGCGTTGCATTCCCCAACGGCACAGAGTTCCGCGGGAGCTACAAAGGTTATAATTACCGCGGCAAAGTCAGCGACGGTGCACTGATCTTGAATGGAAAGGAATTCTTATCGCCTTGCGCAGCAGCAATAACAATAACGCGAATAGAGATCGACGGCTGGCTGTTCTGGGACTGCAAACTTCCTGGAATGTCATCATGGATAGACATTTATTCACTGAAACATACAAAATGAAAAAGCATCCCCGGATCAAATTTGGTTAAATAGTTAAACCGTCAAATAGTCAAGTGGTGAAACGAATCGACAAATCCACCATTTGACCATTCAACCCATCAACCCATCGACCATTATTTGATTTGACCAATTTTCGGTCAGCCGATATCCGAATGATACTTCTGCAGTGATTTTACATTCGCATCTTCTTTTCTACGGTCGGCAATTCCCCTTGCAGCCGCCACCGCGGCGGAAGTAGTGGTAATATAAGGGACATTGTACTTAATGGCTGCCTTTCGGATGTAGGAGTCGTCATCTTTGCTCTCCTTTCCGCTGGGGGTGTTGATGATCAATTGAATTTTCTCGTTCTTAATTTCGTCAACGATATCCGGGCGACCGTATCCTAATTTTTTGATAGGTTCCGAATCAAGACCATACCCCGCCAGAAATCCATGAGTGCCGCTGGTCGCTCGAATTTTAAAACCGAGTTCTATAAAAAGCCTCGCCGACTCCAAAACACCCGGCTTATCTCTTTCGGCCACTGTAATCAAAACCGTTCCTTCCACCGGCAACGGCATTCGAGTTGCTTCCTGTGCTTTGTAATAGGCCATGCCAAAGGAATCGGCAAGTCCCAGGACTTCTCCGGTAGACCGCATTTCAGGTCCCAAAAGCGGATCGACCTCCGGCAGCATGTTAAACGGAAAGACAGCCTCTTTGACACCGAAATGAGCCATCGGCCGTTTTTCGATTCCAAGATCGGACAATTTTTTGCCGAGCATGATTTTGGTCGCGAGGCGCGTGCTTTTCTGCAATGCTGATGGGTGGGATCACACAGGCTGAGTCTCCGGAATGAACCCCGGCCAATTCGATATGTTCCATCACCGCGGGCACGAAAGCATCGCTGCCGTCTGCGATGGCGTCCGCTTCGGCTTCGATGGCGTTTTCAAGAAACTTATCGATTAAAATCGGCCGTTCCGGTGACACCTCAACGGCAGCGGCGACATAGTGCAACAGCATTTCTTCATCCAGAATGATTTCCATGGCGCGTCCACCCAAAACATAAGACGGACGAACCATCAGCGGGTATCCGATCTCCTCGGCGATTTTTAAGGCCTCTTCCACATTGCCGGCCATACCCGATTTGGGTTGGGGGATCCCCAGCTTTCGCATCAATTTACGGAACCGGTCCCGGTCCTCGGCCAGATCGATGGTTTCTCTCCTTCTCATAAATGCTCAGGACATCTTCCACGGTCAACGGCTCAAAATAGAGTTTATCCGAAGTGTCGTAATCTGTTGAAACCGTTTCAGGATTGCAGTTGACCATGATGGATTCATACCCTTCTTCCCGAATGGCAAAGGCGGCATGAACACAGCAATAGTCAAATTCAATGCCCTGCCCGATGCGATTGGGGCCCCCGCCAAGAACCATAATTTTCTTGCGGTCGCTTACCGACACACGATCCGGTGCATTATAAGTGGAATAATAATAGGCCGCGTTCTCCACTCCGCTCACCGGAACCGGCTCCCATGCTTCCGCAACGCCCATGGCAATGCGTCTTGATCGGATCTCTTTTTCATGAATATCCAGCAGCTTTGCAAGATACTTATCTGCAAAACCGTCTCTTTTGGCCTGGGCAAGAAGGTTGTCGAGAAGTGTTTGTTCTTTATATTCGAGAATTTTTTCTTCCAGCTCCACCAGTTCTTTCATTTGCTCGATAAACCAGGGTTTAATATGGGTTATATTGTAAAGCTGCTGAACATCTGCGCCTTTGCGCAAAGACTCGTACATCATAAATTGTCTTTCACTGGTAGGCGTATTCAGCATGTTGAGCAATTCATCGAGGGATTTCTTATTGAAATCCTTGGCAAAGCCAAGACCATAACGATTGATTTCCAGTGAACGAATCGACTTTTGAAAGGCCTCCTTATAAGTTTTTCCAAGGCTCATCACTTCTCCCACGGCCCGCATTTGGGTGCCGAGCTTGTCTTCTACGCCTTCAAATTTTTCAAAGGCCCAACGGGCAAATTTGACCACTACATAGTCCCCGGAAGGCGTGTATTTTTCAAGGGTTCCATCCCGCCAGTATGGAATCTCATCCATAGTCAGTCCACCGGCAAGAAGTGACGATACAAAAGCAATGGGAAAACCGGTCGCTTTGGACGCCAGGGCCGACGAGCGAGAAGTTCTCGGATTGATCTCGATGACCACCACCCTGCCCGTCTCGGGATCATGGGCAAACTGGATATTGGTACCGCCGATCACCTCAATCGCTTCAACGATATCGTAAGAATATTTCTGAAGTTTCTCCTGAAGCTCAGTCGCTATGGTCAGCATGGGGGCCGTGCAGTAGGAATCCCCGGTATGAACACCCATGGCATCGACATTTTCTATGAAACAAACCGTAATCATCTGGTTTTTGGCATCACGGACAACCTCCAACTCAAGTTCTTCCCATCCCAGCACCGATTCTTCTACCAGGATCTGGTGGACGATGCTGGCGGATAGACCCCGGGCCGCCACTATACGGAGTTCTTCGATATTATAAACCAACCCTCCTCCGGTTCCGCCCAGGCAGTATGCCGGACGAATGACCACGGGATAGCCGAGTGTTTCTGCAACTTTTTCCGCATCTTCTACGGTATTGACCGCCTGACTTTTGGGCATGTCAATGCCGAGGCGATTCATGGTCTCTTTGAAAGCCGTGCGATCTTCCCCCCGTTCAATGGCATCGACGTTTACGCCGATAACCCGAACCCCATACTTGTCTAGGATGCCGGCCTTGTGCAGCTCTGAAGAAAGGTTCAACCCGGATTGACCGCCCAGATTCGGCAAAAGGGCATCCGGCCGTTCAGCTTCAATAATATTTGTCAGCGATTCGAGATTGAGGGGTTCAATATAGGTGACATCCGCCATCCCAGGATCTGTCATAATCGTTGCCGGGTTGGAATTTACCAATATGATCTTATAGCCGAGACTGCGCAATGCCTTACAGGCTTGTGTGCCGGAATAATCAAACTCACATGCCTGGCCGATGATAATCGGTCCGGATCCAATAATTAAAACACTGTCGATGTCTTCACGTTTACCCATCACAATTCCTTTCCGTTCCTCTTGTCTAGAAATAGCTGCTTCCATCCCAACAATGCGTACACAACTTTTCCTTGGGCAGGCCGATAGCTTCTACAAGATGCTCAAGGTGTTGATATTTTAAGGACGTCAATCGCAACCGTTTACGAATTCTGTCCACCATTTCCTTATTTTTTTCTGAATTCGACACAGCGTATTCATGCAGCCGGGCATCATCCGCCTCTTCAAGTTCTTTTATCGCTTTTCTTCCGGCAAGATCGAGTGTAGAACGCGATGTGGAAAAATTAAGAAATTCGCACGGAAAAATCAGGGTCGGACACGCCGGCCGCATATGCACCTCCAATGCGCCAAAATCGTACAATATTTGGATATTGTCCTGAAGCTGCGTTCCCCTGACAATGGAGTCTTCACAGAAAAGAATTCTATTTCCCTCGATCAACTGCTTTATGGGGATAAGCTTCATTTTCGCCACAAGATCTCTGATGCTCTGGTCTTGGGGCATAAAACTTCTGGGCCATGTCGGCGTATATTTTACGAAAGATCTTATGTAAGGAATCTTCTTCTCATTGGCATAACCCAGGGCATGGCCGGTTCCGGAATCCGGGATTCCTGAAACAAAATCGATTTCAACATCATCATTTTTGCCCAAAGCCGAACCGCATCGGTATCTCACGGCCTCTACATTCATTCCCTCATAGCTCGACGCCGGATAACCATAGTAGACCCAAAGAAACGCACAAATCTGCATGTTTTCTTCAGGTGTTTTTTTCTGTTCATATCCATCAGCCGTCATAAAAACAATTTCACCCGGCCCCAGATATCGGTCCACCTCAAAACCCAGATTTGGAAATGCACATGTTTCCGAAGAAACGGCCCAGGAATCATGTCGTTTTCCGATAACGATCGGTGTTCTTCCCAGCTTGTCTCTTGCGGCATAAATACCCTTTTTCGTGAGCAGAAGCATGGAACACGAACCTTTAATTTTGTCTTGGGCGCTCTGGATGCCTTCTTCAAAGGAATCTTCACCACAGATCAGCGTTGCTGTAATTTCAGTCGGACTCAAGTCCCCGCTGCTTGTTTCATAAAAATGGATTTTTTTCCGAAATGCCGTATTGGCAAGTTCTTCGATATTGTTTATCTTGCCGACGGTGACGATGCCGAATCTCCCTAAATGAGATCCGAAGATCAAGGGTTGAGCATCGGTATCGCTGATGACTCCGATCCCCAGGTTGCCATGCAGCTTGCCAAGATCGGATTCAAATTTGGACCTGAAGTAATTGTTTTCGATATTATGAATTGAACGAGAAAAGCCTTTGGAATTTTTTGCGGCCAAGCCTCCCCGTTTTGTTCCAAGATGAGAATGATAATCCGTTCCGTAAAACAGATCGTTAACGCAATCGTTTTTTGAAACGATTCCAAATAATCCCCCCATGATTCCCCCGCTGCTATGTTGATCTTAAATTATAGATTCTGCATTGCCCGTGTCACCTTAGCATAAAATTCACCCATACATTTCGCCCTTGGCTATAGTTGTTCTAAATTAAAAATTCAACCTTTAAGTGCAACTAATTAATTTATGTTCCAAATACATCTGATTTGCGGCACCTGAAAATAAATGCGCCCGGTGAAATAAAAAACATGAAATATGTATTGACAAAAAAACAAGCTATATATTAGATTTAATTTCTTAATCACCCCTGACGTTATACAAGGCAGTACAACGTTTTTCGGAAGCTCTGGAAAGACAAAGACGTCTTTTATCCATTACAGGTTGGATGAAGACGTCTTT
>JARRRC010000043.1:14995-17480 GCA_037381105.1 Desulfobacterales bacterium | reverse complement strand
TGGCAATCAGGTTAAACCCCTTGGGCTCAATGTCCCTGATAAACGTTGAGTATCGATTGATCAGCAAGGGTTTTTTAAAATAGACCGCCTCGAGAAATGCGTTGCCGAATCCTTCATAAAGACTGGGATAGGTAATAAAATCGGCATGGGGATAGATATCCCACAGTGAAGGAGTCATATTGTGATTCGTGTGATTCATATTGTGATTCGCGTGAAGGTACAGCGGATCTGATACACGCGTTTTCACCAGTCTCAAATCCACCCCGCGTTCACGTGCGGTATCCATGAGCCATTCGGAATACTCATAGCCTTCATCTCCGGCTTCGTGGGAAATAACCAGCTTGTATTGGGGATCTTTCAGGCCTTCGACCAATTCGATAGCATATTCGATTCCTTTGCGCTGGACAATGCGGGTCGGCTGCAAAATGATATGGTCTTTCGGTTTCAGGTCCAAAGAATTTCGAAACGCCGCGGTTTGATCGGCGTCTATTTCCGGCGGATTCTCAAAATCCAGAACATTGGGAATGATCGTAGACGAAACTCCCGTCCGAAGTGCCAGCTCTTCTTGTGCCGCCGAATTGATCACCACGTGCTCGATACTATTCAAATGAGGCGGGAACGCCATGCGCAGGTAATCTTCCACTGCGTTGACAAAAAATCGCTTTCGTTCCCAATAGAAGTCATGGTGATGGGCAATGGTGGGAATCTGGGTTTCAGCGATAATTTCGGTTAAGGCAATTCCCAACGGAATATGCAGCGGAATGGTGAGGACATTCTGAGCGATGATAAGATCTATGCCAAATTGTGAAATAAATTCTTGAATTCGTCTTTTTATAAGTGCTTTTAATTCATAAATAGATTCCGTTACAACAGGGCTTCGTTCTTTGTGTCCGAATATTCGATCATTGAGCCACTGGTTTTTCTCGTGCTTGAAATGAGCCTCGGGGACCAGGAAACTTTTTTGGGGATCCCTGTCCAATTCTCCGGCGAACCAGAAACAATTGTGCCCTTTTTGACTTAAAACTTCCGACCACTTGCTGGCTTCCATGGTAACACCGTCAGTGCCGGAAAAGCGCGTGGAAATAAAACCGATGTTCTTCATGATAAAGATTCTTTTCTCGAATTAAAATATGAAACGATCTAACGGCGGCAACTTGAAGCTATTATAAGAATAGCAGTGGATTTTTCAACCCTTTTGACATATAAAAGATGTCAAATGATGGTATTTATCCTCCTGATACCATAAAAACACATTTTTAAGTATTAAAAGTCATATCACCTATTGACATTTTGGGAAAAATAACGATAAAGGCGCAATAGTTTTAAATGATGTTCATATTATCATTAGAGCCGGGTCAAAATGCCATCATCAAAAGTTTAAACCCTCATAATTTACAAAAATAACAGACTTATTAGAACCCTCTCGCTTATTAAATCATATTTTTCAATATTTTTTATGAGCTTACGTTTTTGAGCAAAGAACTGAATGAAATCGATACTCTTTATAACCTCAGATCAAGATCAGTATAAAACCGTCCGGAAGATTCTGAACTCCGGGTACAAGATAGACCTTGGACATCGCCTGGAACAGGCGCTGGATCTTCTAAAAACAAGGCGATATGATATTATTTTGGTTACCGTAGAAGCATTGTATTCGGAAACTACCGATAATTATTCCGATATCCTTCATCTTTTCTGGAATATTTATCCATCCATTGAAATTATTGTGGTCTCCCCCCAGGAAACGATTCGGGATGCTGTGATCGCTGTAAAGTCAGGCGCCAGCGACTACATTACTTTCCCCTTTAATCCGGAAGAGGTAAAGCATACCATTGAAAGTTTACATGAATCCGTCATCGTTCAGTCGGAGCTGGATTATCTCAGGGATAAATTTTGGAAATCCGACACCCTAGAACTTGTTCAAACCAGAAGTCCTCAAATGAAACTGGTTTTTAGCAAGGTGCGTTCCGTTGCCCCCACCAAAAGCACGGTATTGATTATCGGGGAAACCGGAACCGGTAAAGGGGTTCTGGCAAAACTGATTCACAGACACAGCCATCGAATGAATGAAAAATTTATCAGTGTGCACTGCGGCGCAATCCCGGACAACCTTATTGAAAGTGAGCTTTTTGGTCATGAAAAAGGGGCCTTTACCGGTGCAATAAGACGCAAACTCGGCAAGTTTGAAATCGCTAAAGGGGGTACTATTTTTCTTGATGAAATCGGCACAATTTCTCCAACGTCACAAATTAAACTCTTACAGGTCCTTCAGGACGGGATCTTTGAGCGTGTGGGAGGTGAAGAGATCATCAGGTCAAACGTCAGAATAATAGCCGCAACCAACATGGATCTTAAAAGAATGTGTGATGAGGGTACGTTTAGAAAAGATCTTTACTATAGACTGAATGTCTTTCCCATCGAAATTCCGCCGCTTACAGAAAGACAGGAAGATATCCCCTATCTCGCAGATATATTTTTAAAAAAA
>JARRRC010000043.1:0-14949 GCA_037381105.1 Desulfobacterales bacterium | reverse complement strand
TTTTTATAAATATTCCTGGCCGGGCAACATAAGAGAACTGGAAAATCTCATGGAGCGTGCTTATATTTTAGAAACTACGCATATGCTTACTCCTGAGAGCTTTCCCGGTGAACTCTTTTACACCGAGGAAGCTTCAACACATTTAAAAGTCAGCACTTCTTTTACCTTGGAAGAAGTAAGACGAAAGGCTGTCGAAAATATAGAAAGACTGTATCTTAAGGAAATTCTTTCCCAAAAAAATGGAAAAATCAAAGATACCGCGGAGGTTGCCGGAATCAGTCCGCGACAGTTAAACAAGTTGATGAAAAAACACGGGCTTCGAAAAGAAGCGTTTAAATAAAAGAAGAACTTCAAATTCCGATAATATGTTTTGCGGAACCTGAAGTTCCTTTTAATTTTGATAATTATCCCTATAAGTTAAACCCATCCAATTCTGAAAAAATCTGTAAGCGGCCTCTGCGGCCAATTTCAACAGAATGTTTTCCTTTGATTGGCAGTGCGCTTTTTTCTATAAATCTTTTTATTTCATTATGTTAAAATTTTGGCACGAGGATTGCTGTAATTTTAATCCCTTTGTCTTGTCTATGAAAAAAGCATCTAGATCTTATTTTTAATTAATTTAAGGAACCGGCAAGGCCAGTAATTTTCATTTATAAAAGCATATAGGAACCATTCAACATCATGCAAACCAGAACATTAGAATGTATCCAATGCGGCAATGCTTTCGAGTTATCAGATTCCGAACTGCAATATTACAGACAAAGAGGCTTCGATGAACCCAAGCGATGTCCGGAGTGCCGAAAGCATAAAAGACGCGAAGTCAATGAAGCAAATAACGAAAATCGCAAATTTCGAAATAAAAAGAAAAAACATTATCGAATAAAATATGATTATGACGATTAAATGTAAAAAACTTTGAATTCCGTCGACACAACAGATTGCATTTTTAAAAATATGCGTTAGATTCTGACATCAAATCCATTATGCTTATGCAGGGAAAAAATGAATTAAAAACAACAACTATTAAAATGCTGGTTTAGAAAAGAAAAATGAATCAAGAACAATTATCCTATTTTAAAAATATTCTGGAAATTTGGCTTCATGAACTGTTGCATCATGCCGATGATTCAGTGGGCGGATTATTAGAATCAGAAACGTCAATGCCCGATCCTCTCGATCGCGCCACCTTTGAGGCGGCCCACAACTTTAAACTCCGCATCCTTGATCGTGAAAGCATCTTGATCAACAAAATCAGGCAATCACTGGAAGACATTGAAAACGGTGAATACGGTATCTGCCAAATATGCGGGGAAGATATATCCATCGAGCGCCTGAAAGCGCGACCAGTTGCCCATCATTGCATTAAATGTAAAACTCAAATGGAAGCCAAGGAGCGATTGACCGGCACTTAGTGAACGGTCCAATAAAATAAATAGCCTAAACACAGGTCCTTGAAAGCGTGGCACAACCATTGCTTAAATATGGAAAGCAATAAAAAACCTGTTTAATGATTTTTATAAACGATAAAATTACGCTGTACCGAATCAGAACGGAGAATATGGAAGGATCTGTTAAAAAAATCAAAGGGGTTTTGCTTCCTGTAAATTGGGATGAAAATGGAAGTGTTCAAGATATCGCGCTGTATGCAGATGATGAAAATGAATACATTATTGTAAAAGATACGAAAAGCAAAGAAATGATCAAGCTGCTTCGACAGGAAGTGGAATTATACGGAATCGTTCAACGTAAAAAGGGGAAAAATATCATCAGCGTTGAGGGTTATTCACAAAAACCCGGTGAGTAAAAATCCCGCCCCATCTTAAATCCCGCCAAGCGGTGAAAGACCAGGCTTTACTTATCCCCCTTAAAGCTCAATTTCCATCCCTTCCTTAGCCACTACAATTTCCAGGTCCGATCGACTGTTCATATGCTCTATGCAGTATTTTTCGAGCTCAATCAGCTCTCTATCGGTTCGCAGGGGATCGTGATGAAAAAGGACGACTTTCTTGACGTTGGCGGCCAGAGCGGAATCGATGGCATGTTCAAAAAATGAATGGCCCCAGCCTATTTTTGATGAAAAATATTCTTCCTTTGTATATTGACAATCATGGATGAGAATATCTGCATCGCGATAAAAATTGAGTAATTTTTCATTTTCTTCACGGGCTGCCTCCTCTCCTTCTGCACGGGTGATGTGATCAATATTCACGGCGTTTTCTCCTGTGGAAAAGATGTTTCTAAAAGGCTCCGTGTCGTAAGCGGTACACAATATTTTACCGTTAAATTCAAATCGGTATCCAAGGCAGAGCAGCGGATGATTCAGATATTTAGTTTTCAACGTGATTCCGTCGCCGAGATCCATTTTGCATTCGCCGAGCTGAAAGTACTTGATATTTGCTGTAAGCTCACCATGTAGCACCGGAAAGTAACGGTAACGTAAAAGATCGCCGATGACTTTCTCAAGAGAATCATCTTCAAACGTGATTGGCCCATAAACCTTCAATTTTGTGCCCGGAATATATATGGGTCTGAAAAAAGGAAATCCGATGATGTGGTCCCAGTGGGTATGGGTTATGAATATTTCGGTGGATATGGGTCCGTCTTGAATATCTTCCCATACCAAACGATTTCCCAGGGGGTGAATTCCGGTTCCGGCATCGATGATGATAAGCCTGTTTTTTTCCCCAAACCGCAGTTCCAGGCACGGCGTGTTGCCTCCGAATTCCACCGTTTTAGGTCCAGGGCATGCAATAGATCCGCGTACGCCCCATAAGCGAAGCTTCATGATCCCCTCCTCACCCGACAACTTTTAGAAATATTTGGGCCTTTTCTATCTCCTGTTCAACCTCACTGTTAAAGGCATCGATATCTTTAAAAGACAATTCCTCGCTATCCCCGAGATAATGTGTTGCTTCAGGACAGAGGTCTTCCATATAACGGTTTCCGGAAAAACCGATGCCGGCATTATTTGCATAATAGTCCGAGAGAATGACGGTAAAAAGAATATCATGTTGAAGACCTTGATACGTTTCGGGGGCATGATGATATGTAATGGTATCTGAAATTTCTTTTCCCAGTTTCCACTTTTTGGCAATAAGATTTCCGACATGGGTATGATCGATTCCCAGAAACTTTTTTTCAGAAATAAAAAGCGGCTGAGGCTCTTTTTCGGGCACGTCTATTATGTTCATGTATTCATTGGAGAATTTGCTGTTTAATGGAATTTTGCCGATATCATGCAATAGTCCTGCGATGAAATATCCTTCCAGCAGCTTGTTATTTATGTTGCGTTTTTTGGCGATCAATTTAGCAATTACCCCAACGCCGAGAGAGTGTTCCCAGAACAAATCCATATTCAAGGCACGAAAGTTTTGACGTGCGCCAAAGGTGTTTAACACGGTTGCACCGAGAACTAGATTTTTAACCGTATTCATACCCAGCATAATAACAGCTCGAACCGGAGAGATGATTTCACGGGGAAGACCAAAATAAGCCGAATTGACCAGTTGCATAATCTTTCCCGTCAGCACCGGGTCCAGACTGATGACTTTGGTCAAATCCATCGGCGACGTGTTGGTTTCACTGCAAATTTCCATAACTTTGTCGACGGTTGCGGGGAAAGGAGGCAATTGCCGGATATAATGATCGAGTATTGTTAATCGATGTTGATATTCCAATGGCTTACTATTGCCTCTAAATTTGGTTCAAGAATTGAATTTTCCGAAAGCAGGTCAATGATTGATATAGTCAATTTATCGACATCCTGATTAAAAACTTGAATCAATTGTATTTGTTGGACGGTCAAAAAATCAAACTTTCGATGCACTCATATCACCAACCTCTGAACCAAGTCAATGAGAGGTCAGCGAGTTTTGATCATAAGGATGTGGGAACTTAAAACAAAGAGTCGTCGAAACAGATCGGTCTTTGGGGCACATTGATATTTTAAAAACACAATATATAGCAACTTATTTAAAAGCAATACAATATATCCTAATTCAATAAAATTATATATAATTTATATATAATTTAACTTGACACTAAAGGATTACAAGTTTATGATATAATTCTTAATTATATCATAAACGAGACGGCGGAAAATTTTATTCGATGAGCAAAAATCGCCTAAAAGAAATTCGAGAATCTTTGATGATGAGCAAGGCCGAGCTTTCCAGAAAAGCCGGGATATCACCCATTACCATCACACGAATTGAAGAGGGAATGCCCTGCAGAATGGAAACAAAGCGTAAAATACTTTTGGCTCTAGGATATAAAATTTCCGATAAGAATAAGGTTTTTTTCGATTAAAGCCATGACAGGATTCAAGGATTTATCACAAGTTTTTGTCCGGGATGAATAACACTGCTGCCGGTCAGTTTGTTGATCATCCGCAACTCTTTCACCGACACACCATATCGGCGCCCGATGTTGTACAATGTCTCACCGGATTTGACAATATGATAGCGATTTCCCGCACCACGCTTAGATACCTTTTCAGTTTTTAAAAATTTTGCTTTCCCTGTTTCAGTACGGGAAGTCTGTTTTTGTAGCTTTTCAAAATTTTTTGAAATTTTATCCATCCTCGACGTCAAAGCTGTCTCATAGCGATCCAAGCGGTCACTAAGCTGTTTGATCGTTTGGGACTGTTCTCCAAATTGCATCACACCATCATCCATGGCATCCACCTTGATGCTCTTTTCTTCAACCCTCTTGACGCGTTTTTCCAATGTATCGATCCGATTTTGAAATTCGGTGATCCTGTTCCTGGCAAATAACAGAAGCAAGAGAATTAACAAAATCAAAAAGCCGATACCAAACTTTGACAGAGGGATCTTTTCAGAAATTCCGGAAGGATTCGTTCCGATTTTCATCTTCTTGTTTTCTGTCCATATCGAATATTGCTCATTATAATGAACATTATCCGGATCTGCATTAAATTTATCCATCCCATCATCATCTTTGTGTGTCATGATAAAACCTTTACAAAAGCGTTCGGTTCATTATTTATTTAATTGGAGCACCCATAGCATAATTTATAGGCAATGGAAAGAACCGGTTTCATAATTTGAAACCACTTCTAAATGAAACCATCGGTCTTATACCTTAAACGGTCAGGATACGATGTGAAATCAGATGTTACGGCATAATGCCACATTGTCTTACCTATAGAATTTTATTCTTTATAGGTAAGAAATTTGGTTTTTTTCAATCATAAAGAAAGGGTAATCCCTCAACATTGTTCTTTTTAAGGAGGATCGAACGATGGCCAATGATGTAATCGGATCGGTTCTGGTATTAGGGGGCGGGATTGCCGGAATGCAATCCGCTCTGGATCTCGCCAACGCAGGATATTATGTCTATCTCGTAGAAAAATCCCCGTCCATTGGCGGAGTAATGTCCCAACTGGACAAAACGTTCCCCACCAATGATTGCGCCATGTGAATTATCTCGCCGAAACTGGTCGAGGTCGGCCGGCATTTGAACATCGAAATTATCACATATGCGGATCTGGAATCAGTTGAAGGATCTGCCGGGAACTTTAAAGTAAAGGTTCGAAAACACGCACGCAGCATCAACATGGACCTATGCACAGGTTGCGGCAACTGTGTCGAAAACTGTCCGGTGATGTATCAGGCGTGTGGTTAGCTTTACTACCGTTTCCATCTGTAAGGCTTGTTATTTATTCTCCAAAAAGGAGTTTTGACGGCTTTTTTAAATTTAAACCTTATGGATAAGGGTTTTGTATTTATGGAAAATCAAATAGTCATCGATTGGAAGAAAATAGATGAAATTATTGAGTGGTATAAAAGTGACCGCGAAGCTTTGTTGATGATTATGCAAGATATCAGTGACATTTACAACTACGTTCCCCCGGAAGTGGTTCCGATTCTGGTGGAAAAGCTTGGCGTAAAACCGAGCCTGGTATACAGCGTTGCCACCTTTTATAAAACGATTAGCCTTGAACCTCGTGGAAAATACATCGTCAGCGTATGTACCGGCACGGCATGCCATGTGCGGGGCGCGGAAAAAGTTATGGAAGCATTAGAAGATCGTCTCCATATCAAGGAAAGTGAAACCACTGATGATCTTCTATTTACCCTGGAGGCTGTTCGATGTGTCGGATGCTGCGCTTCCGGACCTGTTATAACTGTCAATCAGAATACCCATGGAGGATTGAACCGTTCCAGTGTAGTAAAGGTCATTAATGAATATGAAAATCAACATGTTTCTTAAGCGGCATGGGTAACGGAGGTTATATAACACCATGGCAAAATTAGAAAATAGATCGGCACTGGAATCATATAGAAACACGCTTTCATCCGAACAAAAAAGCCGTAAAAAGAAATTAATTTCTCTTTGCGCAGGTTCGGGATGCGGTGCATATGGAACTGCAAAAGTCCATGATGCGTTAATTCAGGAGTTGGCCAAGCATGGTTTGGATAAAGAGGTGGAAGTAAAGCTTTCAGGGTGTCATGGTTTTTGTGAGAAAGGACCGATTCTGGTAATTCATCCCGAAGGCATATTTTATGCACAGATAAAAGAGGATCATATTCCTGAAATTGTTGAAAAAACCATTAAAAATGGAGAGTTGGTTAAATCGCTCATTTATAAGGATCCTGCCACAAAAGAAAAAATTACATATGAAAAGGATGTTTCTTTTTATAAACTTCAGCAGAGAATTATTTTTGGAAATAATGGCGCCATCGATCCGACCAGTATTAAAGACTATATTGCAGTGGGAGGATATAAGGCACTGGAAAAAGCGCTTTTCGATATGACACCCGAAGAAATTATAGACCAAATTAAAAAATCAGGCTTAAGGGGTCGTGGCGGCGGGGGGTTCCCCACCGGAATCAAGTGGGAAACCTGCCGCAGGCATGATGGTGCCCGATACATCATCTGTAATGCTGATGAAGGAGATCCCGGTGCCTATATGGATCGCAGCCTTTTGGAAGGCAACCCTCATTTGGTTTTGGAAGGTATGATTATCGGTGCCGTGGCCATCGGCTCTAATGAAGGTTACGTATATGTACGACACGAATATCCGCTGGCGGTAAAGAATTTGTCCATTGCACTGCAGCGAGCTGAAGAACTCGGACTTTTGGGCAAGAATATCTTAGGTTCCGGATTCGATTTAAACATTCATATCAGTCGCGGCGGAGGTGCTTTTGTTTGCGGTGAATCCACTGCCTTGATGGCGTCCCTGGAGGGGATGCCCGGACGCCCACGGGCCAAATACATCCATACCGTAGAAAAAGGGTTTCGCAATAATCCGTCCAATCTGAACAACGTCGAAACATGGGCTAATGTACCGGTGATTATTGAAAAAGGGGCGGAGTGGTATGCTTCCATCGGCACGAAAAGAAGCAAGGGTACCAAAATTTTTTCACTGGTCGGTAAAGTCACAAATACGGGTTTGGTTGAAGTACCGATGGGAACAACATTGCGCACTATTATTTACGACATCGGCGGTGGTGTTCCGAATAAAAAACAATTTAAAGCGGTTCAGACCGGGGGGCCTTCGGGAGGATGTATACCGGAACGATTTCTAAATTTGGGTGTTGATTTCGACGAACTGGCTAAAGTCGGCTCGATCATGGGATCCGGCGGCATGATTGTAATGGATCAAGATAATTGTATGGTCGACGTGGCCCGATATTTTCTTGATTTTCTTAAAGAAGAATCATGCGGTCAATGCAATCCATGCCGTGAAGGGATTACAGCCATGCTGGATATTCTGACCGACATCTGCAACGGAAACGGCAAAGAAGGCGATATCGAACTTTTGGAAGAACTGGGAATGATGATTCAGAAATTTTCCCTTTGCGGACTGGGAACTTCGGCGCCGAATCCCGTACTAACGACAATACTCTATTTTCGGGATGAATATGAAGCTCACATAAGAGACAAAAAATGTCCGTCGGGTGTCTGTAAACCTTTGTTTCACTATGAAATTGACGAAGAGGCTTGCACCGGTTGCACCCTCTGTGCCAAACGATGCCCCGAAGAAGCCATTACCGGTGAAAAGAAAGAGCCTCATCATTTAGACTTGGAAAAGTGCATAAAATGCGGCATTTGCTATGATGCCTGTAAATTCGATGCCATACTCATTCAGTAATCCAAGGATACAATAAGGTTAAAAGCCATGATAACATTTAAACTTAATGGAAAAAAAGTTCAGGGAGAGGAAGGACAGTATATCCTTCAAGTTGCCGAAAAGTACGGGGTTGAAATTCCGACACTGTGCTATCATAAAGCCCTCGAGCCCGCCGGGATGTGCCGTCTGTGCACCGTGGAGCTTTTTGACGGCCGCCGAACTCGATTTGTCACCGCCTGCAACTATCCCATATGGGAAGGCATGGAAGTCAAAACCGACACCGAAACGGTACATGAGGGTCGTAAACTGAATGTTGAGTTATTGCTGGCCCGCTGTCCGGATATTCCTGTCATTAAGAACCTGGCGACTCAATACGGTATTAAAGAACCTCGTTTTAAGATTAAAGATGACACCTGCATCCTTTGCGGCCTCTGTACACGAATCTGTCAAAGAATGGGCAACAGTGCCATCAGCCTCACCGGCCGAGGGGTGGAGATGAAGGTTGACACCCCGTTTCATATCCAAACGGATGTCTGCATGGCCTGCGGCGCCTGTGCTAGCGTATGTCCCACAGGACACATTACCATTGACAAGATTAAAGAAAATATTGCCACATACACGGTTACAAAGATCCCCTCGGAATACGATGCCGGCCTCAAAGGTCGAAAACCGATCTATGTGCCGTATGCCCAGGCCGTTCCCAATACGCCCGCCATTGACCGGACCAAATGCGTCCATTTCAAAACCGGCGAGTGCAAGATATGCGCCGACTTTTGTCCGGTCGGGGCCGTCGATCATACCCAAGAAGATGAAATTGTCGAATTTGACGTGGGGTCCATTGTTCTGGCCCCGGGGTTCGACAGCTTTGACCCCAGCCGGTTTGACACCTATTCTTATACCCAGCTGCCCAATGTGGTCACCTCTTTGGAATTTGAACGGATTCTTTCCGCCACCGGCCCTTTTTCAGGCCATCTGGTCAGACCGTCCGACCATAAAGAACCCAAAAAAATCGGTTGGCTGCAATGTGTAGGATCAAGAGACCTCAACCGCTGCGATAATGCCTATTGTTCATCGGTGTGCTGTATGTACGCCATTAAACAGACTGTCATTGCAACCGAACACAGCAAGGACCCCCTCGACTGTGCGGTTTTTTACATGGATATGCGAACCCACGGCAAAGACTTTGATAAATATTATGAGAATGCCAAAAAAGAAGGGGTCAGATTCATCCGATCCCGAATTCACACCATTTCCCCGGTACCCGGAACCGATGATCTATCGGTTCGGTATATCGAGGAAGACGGAAGCGTCAAAGATGAAATTTTCGATATGTTTGTCCTGTCCGTGGGCCTTGAAATCAATCAGGATGTTGCAGATCTTTCAAAACGTATCGGCATCGATCTCGATGAATACCGCTTTACGAAAACCGACAGTTTCCATCCCGTAGCAACATCGGTGGAAGGAATCTATGCTTGCG
Source organism: Desulfobacterales bacterium (assembly GCA_037381105.1). GTDB lineage: Bacteria > Desulfobacterota > Desulfobacteria > Desulfobacterales > UBA11574 > UBA11574. The sequence continues at coordinate 5,374 of JARRRC010000043.1, read as the reverse complement.
GTGTGTTCACCGGCCCAAAAGATATCCCCCAATCTGTGATGGAAGCCAGTGCATCTGCCTGCGCAGCAACAGAACATCTGGCATCGGCCCGCAATACCCGGACCAAAACCCTCGAGCTTCCACCAGAAAAAGATGTCAGCAAAGAACCGCCTAAAATCGGCGTATTTGTGTGCAACTGCGGGATCAACATCGGTGGTGTAGTAAAAGTACCGGAAGTGGTTAAGTACGCAAAAACCTTGCCCAATGTTGTGTACGTTGAAGAAAATCTTTTTAGTTGCAGTCAGGATACCCAGGACAAAATGTCCGACATCATCAATCAAAAGGGACTCAACCGAGTGGTTGTAGCCGCCTGCACCCCCAAGACCCATGAACCGCTGTTCCAAGAAACCCTGATTAATGCGGGCCTCAACAAGTATCTCTTTGAAATGGCGAATATCAGGAACCACGACTCCTGGGTTCATGCAAACGATCCGGATGCAGCCACAGAAAAAGCCAAGGATCTCGTTCGAATGGCCGTAGCAAAAACCAACCTTTTGGTCCCGCTGAAGCAAACCGATCTCCCAATATCCCATTCGGCGCTGGTAATCGGCGGCGGGATTGCCGGAATGACGGCCGCGGTTTCGCTGGCTCATCAAGGGTATCCCGTAGACCTTGTTGAAATATCCGATACTTTGGGCGGCAACGCCTTAATGCTGGGCAAGACTTCCAAAGATGAAGACGTTGGAGCTTTTGTCAAAGAACTCATTCAAACGGTTAAATCTGAAGACCGCATTACCGTCCACACCGGAACAAACATCGGTAACGTGGATGGTTTTGTCGGAAATTTTAAAACCGAGCTACGCAACCAAGATTCAGCACAGATCGTCGAACATGGGGTAACGGTGATCGCTACCGGCGCCAAAGAATACAAGCCGGTGGAATACCTTTATGGAAAGCACAAAGCCGTGATGACCCATCTCGAGCTCGACGAACTGTTCAAAATAAATGACCCCAAACTTGAGCAGGCTGAAAATGTCGTGTTTATCCAGTGTGTGGGTTCCAGAGATAATGAGCGGCCTTACTGTTCAAAAGTATGCTGCACGCATTCCATTAAAAGCGCCCTTGACTTTAAGAAAAAATATACTAATGTGAATGTTGCGATTCTTTACCGGGATATTCGGACATATGGAAAAAAAGAAGATCTCTATCGCGAGGCAAGGGAAGCCGGGGTGCTCTTTTTTCCGTATTCCGTCGATCAAAAACCTGAAGTGAAGTCCGACGGCGATCAGGTTATCGTTGAATTTACGGAACGAATCCTCAAGCGAAAATTAGCCGTAAAGGCCGACATTCTTTGTTTGGCCTCAGCCATTGTCTCCCATTGGGATCACTCGCTGGCTCAGCTTTTTAAGGTGCCTCTGGACTCGGATGGATGGCTTTTGGAGGCCCATCAAAAATTACGGCCGGTGGACTTTGCCAATGACGGTATTTTTCTATGCGGAATGGCCCACTACCCGAAGCCCATTGAAGAAAGTATCGCCCAGGCCCAGGCGGCGGCGGCAAGAGCGGCAACCGTTCTGGCCCTGGAGAGCATTAAGGTTGGCGGCATTGTCACGGATATTCGGGCCGAGTTGTGTTCGGGGTGCCTGGGATGCATTAATGTTTGCCCTTACGGCGCCATCACTTTCGACAATCAAAAATTTGTAGCCGAGGTTAATGCAGCGCTGTGCAAAGGATGCGGCGCCTGTGCTGCGGTGTGCCCGTCAGAAGCTCCCACACTTATGGGATTTAACAACAATCAACTTTACGCCCAGATCAAGAGCGCATTGAGCGCTTGATCCGTTGGAAAGGAGAAAAATGTGAACGAGGATAGATTTGAACCTAAAATCATCGCTTTTATGTGTAACTGGTGTGCATATGGGGCGGCCGATTTGGCGGGTGTCAGCCGATTGGCATACCCTCCCAATATTCGTCCCATACGGGTCATGTGTTCCGCCACGGTATCTCCGCATCACATTTTGAGAGCGTTTCAAAGCGGCGCCGACGGCGTCCTGGTGGGCGGGTGACATGTCGGAGACTGCCATTACCTGTATGGTAATTACATGACAATCAAACGGATGACCTTCTTGCAGGAACTTTTGACGTTTATGGGGTTGGAAGCCCGGCTGCACCTGGACTGGATATCCTCGGCCGAAGCCCAAAAATTTGTGCAGGTCGTCACCAATTTCACAAATAAAATAAAATCATTGGGCCCCAGCCCTCTATCCGGCGACTTTGACATGTCCGCAATTATGAGTTCATGCGAAGAATTAGTGCAGGATACTGCGAACGTAGAGGGAGGATGATATGCAGGACCAAATCAAACAATGGCTTGAACAAGGTGATATCGATATATTTTTGGGGTATAAAATGATTCAGGGGCACCCGCTGCCCTATTGTTTCACCAAGGAAAATCTGGATGACATCAACGATCTGATTGTCGGAAAAGCCCGGTATTCCCTTGAAAAAATGGCCACAAAAATCGCCGCGGAGCATAAGGAACTGAAAATAGGCCTTTTAACGCGGGATTGCAATCAACGGGCCTTGAATGTTCTTTACATTTGGAACCAGTTGAACCCGGAAAACATTAAAACCATCGGGGTCAACTGCTGTCCGTCCAAACTCAAGGAACACGGTGACTGCTCCTATCTGGAACCGGAACATGCCCCACCAGTCAAGAAGATGGTCGGCATCGACAACAACATGGCTGTTACAATAGCGGAAGAATTCAACCAGGAAGAAAGATTCAACCGATGGATGTATGAATTTCAGAAATGCATCAAATGTTACGGATGCCGTGATATCTGTCCGGTTTGTTTTTGCAAGGAATGCAGTCTTGAGCATACGGATTTAATCGCCACGGGCAGTATTCCGCCGGAAGTTCCGATTTTCCACCTGGTCCGGGCGGTTCATATGGCGGGTCGCTGTATTGATTGCGGTCTGTGCGAAGACGCCTGCCCGGTTGACATTCCATTACGTTTGCTTTACCGAAAAGTTAACGATATCGTGTCCGATGTATTTGATTACACCACCGGAACCAGCGCAGACCAGTCACCGTTTAATATGCTGGGAGAAGAGGTTACACTGAAACCCAAACCCATTTAAAACCAAACTCATCTAAAAACAGATGATTGAAGATTTGATATCCTTTCCGGCATACTAAAAAAAGTTGCCGATATTCATTTCGAAATCTTCAATACGATAAGGAGCGATACGAATGGATTTTAAACTCATTCCTTCAACATGTTCATATTGCGGTACCGGTTGCGGTGTCCTTTTCCAGGTGATGGACGGCCGGCTTATCGATACCATGCCGATGAAAACCCATCCCGTTAACCAAGGAAAACTTTGCATTAAAGGGTGGAACCTCCATGAACATGTCACCAGCGACAAACGTCTCAAATATCCAATGATAAGAAAAGAAGGTGAATTGCAGGAAGTCACTTGGGATGAGGCCATCCAGACGTCGGTCGACAGGCTCAAGGCCATTATTAAAGACCATGGACCGGACAGCGTCGCCGTGCTGGCTTCCGCAAAAATTACCAACGAAGAGAATTACCTGGCCCAAAAATTTGCAAGGGCAGTGATCGGAACCAATAATGTGGATCACTGCGCCCGGCTCTGACATTCCTCTACCGTGGCAGGTCTTGCCGCAGCATTTGGAAGTGGGGCCATGACCAATTCCATTGCGGAAATTGAAGATTCGGCGTGTATTTTTATTATCGGTTCAAATACGTCCGCATGTCATCCGCTCATTGCCCGGCGTGTATTCAGGGCCAAGGAAAAAGGTGCCAAACTCATTGTGGCGGATCCCAGAAATATCCAGCTGTCTCGATTTGCGGATGTTGCCGTCAATCAGAGACTCGGCAGTGATGTAGCGTTGTTAAACGGCATGATGTATATTATTTTGAAGAACGGCTGGGAGGATAAAACCTACATTGAGAATAGAACCGAAGGGTTTGAGGATTTTAAAGCAGTGGTCGAATCGTATTCACCGGATAAAGTTGAAAATATTACGGGTGTGGCGCAAAGGGATCTTGAAAAAATGGCCGAACTATATGCCACCCACTCACCGGCCGCACTCCTCTATGCCATGGGAATCACCCAGCACACCACCGGTGTTGACAATGTCAAGTCATGCTGCAATATCGCTATGCTGTGCGGGAATGTCGGTGTAAAAAGCGGCGGCGTGAATCCTTTAAGAGGTCAGAACAATGTTCAGGGCGCCTGCGATATGGGCGGCTTGCCCAATGTATTCCCGGCCTATCAACCGGTAACGGTTGAAGCCAACACTGAAAAATTTTCCAAAGCCTGGGGAAAACCGCTTTCGAACAAGATTGGCTATACCATTACCGATATGATTCAAGCCATGTTGGATGGTAAATTAAAAGCACTCTATATCATCGGAGAAAATCCTAAACTGAGCGATCCAAACCAGAACCATCTGGATAAGGCTCTTGCAAATCTTGAGTTCCTGGTTTGTCAGGATATATTTCTCACTGAAACCGCACAGAGAGCAGATGTGGTATTTGCCGGGGTTTCGGTTGCCGAAAAAGAGGGGACTTTTACCAATACCGAGAGGCGCTGCATGAAGGTGAACAAAGCCATCGATCCTTTGGGAAATACACTCAATGACTGGGATATCATTTCCAGATTATCCACAGCCATGGGTTATGAAATGCATTATGAGAGTCCTGAAGAAATTTTTAACGAAATGACCGCTCTCACGCCGAGTTACGGCGGTATGACCTATGAAAGGCTCGGTCTCGACGGACTTCAATGGCCCTGCCCGAACACCGAGCATCCCGGAACGCCGTTTTTACATAAGGATCAGTTCACCCGAGGAAAAGGCCTTTTCCATGCCATTGAATATCTTGATCCAGCGGAGATGCCGGATGACGAATACCCTTACTGGCTCACCACCGGCAGGATGTTCGCCCATTATCATACCGGCACCATGACGCGCGTCTCTCCGCATCTGGATACCGAGCAAAAAATCGGATATGTAGAAATCAACCCAAAAGACGCCAAAGCGCTGGGCGTCAAGGACGGTGACATGGTGCATCTTGCCACCCGCAGGGGCGAAACCGAAATTTCCGCCAGGGTTAGCAAGAAAGTTAAACCCGGTGTGTTTTTCGTTCCGTTTCATTTTGCAGAAAGTCCGGCCAATATACTTACCAATTCCGCCTTTGACCCCATAGCGAAAATTCCGGAGTTTAAAGTCTGTGCCGTAAAAATCAAAAAAGCTGCCTGATTTCAGGAGGCAGTTTATTAAAAAAACAAGGCCTTTGAAAAATTCACTGTTTTTCAAAGGCCTTTTAGCTACGACGGTTGAAGTTAAATACAGATACTATGTATC
>JARRRC010000042.1:0-9884 GCA_037381105.1 Desulfobacterales bacterium | reverse complement strand
TATTTCTAACCAATAACTCAAGTTTCCCCGACCTTTAGCTCAGACAAGGTTAAACTTTCAGGCAGAACATCGTATGTGTCTCCCTGATATTGTGAATTATCCTGATTTTGTCGTATACCAATGCCAGCATACTGTCATGATCAGGTGCCCGAACTTCAGCGACTACATCATAACGACCCGCCGCCAGGTAAACATTCTCCACACCTTCGACGTTTTTGACGTTAGTGGCAACCTCACGATCTTTACCTGGATTTGCGGTGATAAGAACAATTGCTTTTGCCATAATACGGTCCTCCCATTTAAATTTTAAGAAAGATAATCTCTAATAAATGCAGTATGACAAGAATATTTGAATGTCAAATCCAAAATGATCGCAGACGCCATTCAGCCTCATTTTGATAGTACTTTGATTTAATCGGCCGATATCTGATATTCGACAATAACATAAATGATGATTAAGGTAAGATTTATAGTTAAAAATATATGATTTGATTTTATAAAATTCTGAAAGGAGCCAGATGATTCAAACCGGAATTATTTCCCAGCATGCAGCCACGAACATTTCTTTGGTTCGACATGGTCGTGTGCATAATCCTTCCCATATTTTTTACGGCCGTCTACCGGGATTTCCTCTCAGCAAAACAGGACGCCGTGAAGCGGCTCGCACAGCCCGGGTGTTAAAGGACCTGAATATTAGAGAAGTTATAAGTAGCCCTTTGCTTCGCTGCCGGCAGACAGCAGCTGAAATACTTAAATATCATCATCTCAAACTAAAGGTGTCGAGTTTAATCACAGAGGTATCGACACCCTTTGAGGGCGAGTCTGAAGATCTTGTCCAATCAAGACATGGAGATGTTTATACCGGAAACGGTCCGAAGTATGAGCAACCCGAGGATATCCTGCTGAGGGTTCAGAAATTTTTACTTAGGACACGACGCCGCTTCTGTAAAAAACATGTGGTAGCAGTGACACATGGCGACGTTATTTGTTTCATGATGCTGTGGGCAAGTAATTTGGCTGTAACCCCTTTCAACAAGAAAAGATTTACGACCCTTGGTATCTTAAAAGAATATCCTGCTGTCTCGTCAGTCACCACATTTTCTTATTCGACGTCTGCAAAAGATGAACGCCCGTCCATTTCATACTTTAACCCAATGGTCCATTTGTCTAAATAATCCTGTCCATTCTTTAACTGATATGCAACCTGTCCGTTTTCCCGGTTACGCCTGATACAAAAGCACTGGAGCATTTATTCCGGCACAAAGTTTTAAAGATGCTTTTGTCAAAACGTGAGATTATCGGTTTCCTATGTCCAAATATGAGCGTATTTCAGTATGTTTGGTAAAAATGTCTTCTTGACATAATGCCTATTATCGGTCATATAAATTCTATGAATGGATTTTCCGTATCCCGGTTGATGCGCGCATCTGACCGTACTAAATATTCGAGGTGCACGCAGTTGCATCACACAACCGTATATTTCCCTTGATATTGTTCCTGAAAGGGAATTTTTATCAATACTACGCTGATATTGCGCGATCAGTTGCAAAAAGGAACACCTGTATCAGACGAAAATTCGGCGCGGTCATTGTTAAAAACGATCAGATCATTAGCACCGGCTACAACGACGCCCCCCAGAAAGACAACAAATTGTGTTGATCTTGGCGAATGCGCTCGGCAGCATCTAAAAATCCCACCAGGGCAAAATTATGTACTCTGCCGGGCCGTTCATGCAGAAATGAATGCAATCATCCATGCCTCAAGGTTGGATATTGTGGCGGCAGACCTGTACCTTTTCGGCATTGAAGTCGAATCCGGCGCTCCGGTCCTCAATCCGGAACCATGTTTGCTCTGCAAAAGAGTCATCATCCCACAGTGTCATGCCGGGGTGAGATTCAGCACTCAGGGGGAAAGAAGAGCTGTATGCCGGACAAGCTCGGAGGATTTTTAAACCTAAAAGCAAACCGCCTCTGGAAAGTGGACATGAGGAATTTCTCGCACATAACAGCATTTGCTAAGATTGCGGTCTTGGCCTGCTTACTGAACTGTTGCGGACAGGGCCCTCCTGAAACGGCTCCGGCAAAAGGTGAAGTCGTAAAAGGCAGAGTCATGACCGTGGAATTGTCTCGATTGCCTGTCACGGCCGTCCTGCCCGGGACAGTAGTTTCAGCCAATAAGGTGGACGTCTCTTCACGTCTGACTGGTTACGTCCACGGATTGCAGGTCCATGAGGGTGAACTGGTGAAAGAGGGGCAACTTCTGCTCGCGGTCGACCCAAGCGATGTCAAGGCGCAGATTCGACAGGCTGAAGCAGAGTTGGCCAAGGCTGAAGCCGCTCTCAAGGACGCTCGTTCCAACTATGAGCGCTATAAAGGTCTTTACCGGGACCAGTCAACGACCTGGCAGCGTTTCGAGGAAATTAAAACCAATTACAAAGTCGCGGTCGGGAGCTACAACTCAGCTCAGGCTGCCCTGGCGACTGCCCGCGCCCAGCTGAAATACGCGGAAGTACATGCTCCTTTCAATGGTTTGGTGGTCTCCAAACTGGTGGACAATGGTCAGCTGGCCACCCCGGGTACCCCCTTGCTGGTGCTCGAAAACCCCAAACATCTCCAGGTTCAGGTCCAAGTGCCTGAACAAACCTTCCCCCACCTCAAACTGGGTCAGGAGGTTCACCTCGAGTTCGAAGGACCCGATTACAAAACTCATATCGTTACAGGCTCCGTTGAGCGTCTGGTTGCGGCTGCGAATCCCCTGACTCACACCCATTTGGTTAAGATTGGGCTTCCCGCAGAGAGCAGGAGTTACAGTGGCGAGTACGGACTTGTGAAAATTCCTGTCGGCGAGCAGGAGGCTATCGTCGTCCCGTCTGAAGCGATCTTCAATCGGGCCGGCATTTCGGGAGTGTTTGTACTCAACGCCTTGAGCGAGGCGCAGTTCCGAATGGTGACGCCGGGCGAACGCGTTTCTCAGGGAAGGGTGGTGTTGAGCGGTCTTTCTCCGGGCGACCGGGTCATTGTCAGCGCACAAGCGCCTCTGGCAAACGGAGTCAGGATTCAAGCCCAAACAGGGGATGGGGTATGAACGATCATGCTCCGGAGACGCGTTTGAACCCCTCGGGGAAACTGGCCAAAACCTTTCTCCACACCAAGATCACTCCCCTCATTATGCTGGGCATTGCTCTGTTCGGGATGATGGCCGTTTTGATCACCCCCCGGCTCTACAACCCGGAGATTGTTGTCCCGGCTGCGCAGATCATCGTGGTTCGTCCAGGCAATAGTCCCGAGCAAATTCTGGCTCAGGTTGTAAGGCCTCTCGAGCAGCTGATGTTCTCCTTAAAAAATGTCAAGCACACCTATGGCTATGCCGTAAACGACCGGGGTGTGGTGATGGTGGAATTTGAGGTCGGCGCCGACGAAATCGCCAGTCTCATGTACCTCTACAATGAGTTGCAGCGCAACATGGATCGTCTGCCTCCCGGCACCAAACTTCCACTGGTAAAGAGCATGGGCATCAACGACGTCCCGATTGTAGCCATTACCTTGAGTTCCAAATCCTTCTCCGAACCCGAACTTCGACGAATTGCCCAGTTGTTCCTCAACCAACTCCACAGCGTCCCTGATACAGGCGTGAGCAGCGTGATCGGAACCGAGCCCGAGGCCGTCAAAATTCTGGTAGACCCGCGACGACTGAGCGCCAACGGGATTTCTCTGAATGATCTTCTTGACACTCTCAATGGCTCAAACGTCATCCTTCCCGGCGGACACCTTGAGGCCCAAAACGAGCGAATCCCGCTCCGCGTTGATGCAACCTTCGGGGCAGTGAGTGAACTTGGCAATATCGTGGTGGGTGCAAGGCAGGGGAAACCCGTACTGCTCCGCGATGTGGCGACCATCGAGCGCGGTGCGAAAAACGAGGAACTGCATGCCTGGCTCGCTTTCGGACAAGGCCAGCACGCTGAGTCTGTCGGCGACCCGGCCAACGCAGTCACCATCACCATTGGAAAACGTTCCAGGAAAAATTCCGTCAAGGTGGCGGAAGAAATCCTCGGCAAGCTTAAAACCCTTAAGCGCGAGGCCCTGCCGGAAGGAGTCAAGCTCACAATCACCCGCAACTACGGGCAGCGCGCCAACGAGGCCGTAAATACCCTGATTGAGCACTTGGGAATCGCAATCATCGCAGTGCTCATCATCCTGCTTCTGTTTCTTGGGTGGCGGGAGGCTTTGATCATCGCCATTCTGGTGCCGCTTACGCTCTGCGTGGTATTAGGCGTGGGATTGGTTCTGGGCCATACCATCAACCGGATCACCTTGTTTGCCTTGATTCTATCCCTGGGCCTCCTGGTGGATGATGGGATTGTGGTCATTGAAAATATTCACCGCCACCTGCAAAAAGCCCGGACCGTGCGCGACTTCGGCTCCCTTATTGTGGAAGCGACGAACGAAATCGGCAATCCCACCATTATGGCGACTTTCACAGTGATCATAGCCTTCATCCCCATGCTTTTCGTGACCGGAATGATGGGCCCTTTTATGCGCCCCATCCCAATTAACGTGCCCGTCGCCATGATCACCTCACTGATGCTGGCTGACATCGCAGTCCCTTACATCGCGTTGCGATGGCTGCGCCGCAAAGCCGCTCTCAAGGAAGCCAAGGAGCATCCTACCCTGGAAGAGGAAGACAAAGAAAAGCCGGACACTCTACGGCGGATTTATCTGGCCGTATTCGTGCCGCTGCAAAAGAGCGCTCTGAAGCGCAACTTCTTTTTCGCTGCGGTGGTACTCCTATTGTTCGGCTCTTTACTGATGCCCTTATGGCAATTTATCCGGCCGCAAGGCATGAACGGCCCTGAGAGCCCTTTTGGAGTGAGCCTCAAGATGCTCCCGGACGGCAATGTGAGCACGTTCGTCATCCAGATTCAGACTCCGGCAGGCACAGCTCTTCCTGCAACCAATCGCGTTGCCCTGGAGGTAGGACGGGTGACGGTGGCCAATCGCTATGTGGAACACCTTGTCACCTATCTAGGGCGTACCGGCCCGTTGTCCTTTGCAGGCATGGTTCGAGGCGACGAACTGACGCGCGGAGCAAACATTGCTCAGATTGTGGTAAACCTGGTCCCCAAGGGAGAACGCCCACATACGGCGGTGGTGGGAACGCAGGTCTGGAAGGCCCTGGCACCCGTCCGAAAACAGTTCCCAGAGACTCATATCATGCTTTTTTTGACTCCACCGGGGCCGCCTACCAGAGCTCAAGTCGTGGCTCGCATCTTTGGACCGGATTACGAAACGTTGCGCCAGATAGCAAGCTACGTTGCAAGTGATTTCAAAAAAGTATACGGCATGACCGATGTGCATGATTCAGTAACGGCGACACATGCTGAGTACCGAATCCATGTGGACCAGCGCAAGGCTCTGCTTTCGGGTGTGCCGGCTACTCAAGTGGCCCGGCTGGTGCACGATTACGTGGCCGGTTCGACCATCGGGTCAGTATTCCGCCCCAGTGTCGAACCGGAAGATATCATCGTGCGCCTGAATCAGGCCGACCGGGCGTGGATCCGGCAAGTCCAGGATCTTTCGATTACCAACGGGGAGGGCATGCAGGTCCCGCTGAGCGGCATCGTTCAAATTCGGCACATTCCAGCGGCAAAGCCCATACTCACGCATGACGAACATCCGGTGGTCTACGTTATGGGGGATGTACTCGGATTTTCTCCCGAGTACTCAGCGCTGGTGCTGGACGAAATATTGGACGGGCAACTTCTGCCCAACGGGGTGCGAGTGACTACGGGGAACCTAGGCGTCTTCCCGGCACATCCGGATGGCGTCAGCCGCTACCAGATTTTTTGGGGTGGCGACATGCGCTTAACGTTGAACGTGTTCCGGGACTTGGGAACCGCTTTTTTTGTAGCGCTGGTTTTCATCTATTTTCTCCTGGTAGGCTACTACCAATCCTTTATGATGCCCATTATCGTGATGGGAGCGATACCCCTGACTCTGATCGGCATGTTTCCCGGGCATTGGTTGTTCCATATGCCCTTCAACGCCACTTCCATGATCGGCTTCATTGCGCTTGCCGGCATCGTGGTGAGAAACTCGTTGCTTCTCATTGATTTTATTTTGGAGTACCGAGAGAAGGGGTATTCACTGGAAGAGGCCGTGACCGAAGCCGGAGCAGTGAGGTTTAGGCCGATTTTGCTCACTGCGCTGGCCATCATATTCGGTTCAGCCATCATGGTGACCGACCCTGTGTTCGGAGGTCTGGCCATTGCCCTCATGTTCGGTACCTTCGCCTCTACCATGCTGACTCTGATTGTTATCCCGCTTTTCTACGAGATCTGGCAAAAACGGTCGATGCGCCACTGATCAGCCAACTACCATTGGTATGCTCCTAAGCTTTGTATAGTTGTGTTCAACGGGCATCTTATCGATGAAGTTCAAAGGGGCACTTCAACTTCGTGGAAAGCTTCAGCCAAATTGAAATCAGTCCCTTCCGCCATCTTCCGGCATCGCTCCCAAAGCCATTTTTTAAAATCAGGAATCCCCATCTGACGGATTTGACTTTGGTGACATTGAAGCGCATCAAATTTGAGATCAAAGGTTTCGCTGATATCCACATGCAAATTGACATCTTCGGTTCCGAAAAGCAGGATTTTTTTCACCTTGTGGGGCATGATCCCTTCTTCGATTAAATCCGGATATGCCAAATGATCCCGGGCATATGGATAGACCGCATCCAGCACCACTTGCCCGGTAATGCGATGGTCCCTATGCCAGATGTAACGCCGGTAAGGATCCGACGTTATGATCATATCCGGCTTATATATCCGGATTTGTTTCACGATGGCTTTGCGGAAATCCGCTGTATCTTCCAGTCCCTGATCAGGAAATCCGAGAAAAACAACATCAGAGACACCCAATACGGCGGCGGCGTCTTTTTGCTCTTTTTCTCGAATTTTTGCAAGCTGTTGAGAAGATATGCCAGAATCATCGGTGCCTTTTTCCCCGTTGGTAGAGATCACATATACCGCCCGCATGCCTTCACGGGTCCACTTTGCAACAGAACCGGCGGCACCGAATTCCGCATCATCCGGATGCGCCGTGATGACCATAATTTCGTATTTGTTAGACATATTGAATCACCTTTTTCTTTTTTATAACTATTTTACAATTTGTTTGCCGATACCGACCGGTACGCGTCAAGTAGCAGACCAGCAGATCTTGTCCATGTATATTCGAGCACTGATGATCGAATTTGTGACGGTGAGGTACCGTTTTGCCGCTGTTTTGACAATACGTTCTCGATATGCCTGGAAAAATGCCGTGGATTCGGGTCCTTCACCACATATCCCGTAATACCGTCTTTTACAATTTCTTCCATTGCACCGACCGAAGTGGTCACCACAGGTGTTCCGCAGGCCAGTGCCTCGAGCGCCACAAGACCGAAGCTCTCGTAATATGACGGTACAACCGTAACATCCGCAGCACTGTAATATTGGGGCAGGGTTTCCTGGTTCACTCTTCCGGCGAACATCAGACGATTTTCAATATGAAGCGTTTTTGCTTTGGATTGTAACTGTTGAACCATGGGAGATTCCATACCGTCTCCTCCCACCATAACCAGGCGGAGACGGGAAAGATGGATAAGGCAGGAAACGATTTCAACCAAACGATCGAGTCCTTTTACAGGGGCGTACCGTCCCACGTACAAGACAATAAGATCATCTGGGGCAAATCCCAATTTCCGACGAGCGGATCCCGCATTCAACGGTTTGAAGCGATTAAAATCAACGCCGCACGGAACAATTCGGATGTTATCACAAGGTGCATCATAATATCGGATTAAATATTCTTTGTCTTTTTGGGTGGGAACGATCATTCGGTCACATTGCTTTGCCAGTCTTTTTTCGTTTTCCAGTCGTAATTTCGATGTATGTTCCGTTGGACAGGTAAAGTTTTTCACGGCGGCGATGGTATGGTACGTAATCAAGTGATACGCGTTCCAGGATGGCCGGAGCTTGAGTCCTAAAACCCCCGAGAGCCAATAATGGCTGTGGATGATATCATATGCGATATTTTCTTTGATTCGAAAGGATTCCAGATCATTAAATAATTTCGGCAAGGCTTCATAGAGGGCGGACTTGGCAATATTCCGGTAGGTTCCCCCTGGTAAACGGATGAGCCGAACATTATCGTATAAAGGGATGACCGGATCGTTAGTGCCGGCACTGTGTTGTGTGAAGATATCGATATGATGGCCTTTTCTACCCAATTCTTTGGCCGTTTCCCGAACATAGACGCTCATGCCGCCCGTATCTTGGGTCCCCAGAGCACCAATGGGACTCGAATGAATGCTGAGCATGGCAATGTTTAATCCCATATCTATTCTTCAAGGTTAATCTTTAAGAGATACAGTGGGACCGGTGTGCTTCCCAATCGCTTTTTATAACCTTCATCCCCTTTTAACAAATCATATCGAAGTCTTCCTCGGTCAATGCTGTCTTTAATACTATACACCTTGCTCAGAAACCCGACGCTCAATTTGGCAAATTTGGGGTCATATCCATTGTTATAAAGAAAAATCGTATCCGTGTAATCAAAACACATCACACCTGCAGCCGGCACCTGGTCAATGTCTAAAAAAGACATTCTCAATAGCCCCTGCTGTGCCGTTCTTTGGGCCAACAATAGAAAAAAAGATACCATTTGGTCGGTTAAAAATTCGGACTTGTCCGGACGGCTGGCTTTAAACATGGAAAAAAAGATATCCATATTTTCTGAAATTTCATCCGGTCGCTGAATAACTCGAAAACGAACTTGGCCTGCTTCGTCCAGGCGTCTTAATTTGCGACGAATTTCGTGGCGCTGCTTGCCCCCAAGCATGTTCAGATAAGATCCCCAGGTGCGCGGCAATATTATTTCATAGCTAAACGCCGTTTGCTTGCTAACCACCGCATGTCCCATTTGTTTCGCCAGATTCGACAATTCGATCAGGGATCTGGAATCGAATCTTAACGCTTCCAATTCAAGAGACCGTATTCCTTGTTTTGTCAGGTGGGTTAAAATGGCCTTGAAAAATTCATGGTGATGATTTGACGCCACGATCATGTCCTGGTAATCGCACACATTTTTTGTGCCGATAAACCGCGCTGTTTTTTCTTGTATATGCAAAGGGGCGATGCCGATCAGTTCTCCTTGGCGATATCCTGTCAGAATTTCAAGATCGTTATTGCCGCCAAAAGTGTTCCACCATGTTTTCAGCCACAGCGGAAGAACAAACAGACAGTTCCAATCCAGATTGAATTTTTTGTTTAGAAAAAAAGCCTCTAAACGCTCAAGGGATTCTGTTTTGATCACAATTTTTTGTTTGTTAGGGTTCATCAACATTTTTAAATTTGTTTTTCATAAATGGCAACTTTTTGGCCGGACTTTGCTGATTCGGCCAATGCATCCAGCACGCGCATATTTTGGATGCTGTCTGAAATCTGAACCACAGGTGAAGATCCCCGGATCAGAACGTCTGAAAAATGTTCAACCATTAGCCGGTATTCGTCGGCGCCCTTAATAACTTCTTGTTTGCCGATTTCTTCATTTCTGCCGCGAAAAACGTAGGTTGCATCTTTTTCCCATGGAATAAAGGCATTATGTGGCAGTTCAATGGAGCCTTCTTCGCCGACGATGGTGTAGGTCTGCTGCAGTGCACTGATAAAGCTGGCTTCGATGGTTGCAAGGCCGCCGCTTCGAAAGTGCAAAACACCCACCGTATGGATATCGACACCTTCGGAGTTAAAATGTGCAGCAGCTTGAACGCTTTCGGGATTTTCTCCCATCATCCATCGTGCAACGCTGACGCCATAGCATCCCACATCTAAAAGGGCGCCCCCTCCC
>JARRRC010000041.1:11860-26231 GCA_037381105.1 Desulfobacterales bacterium | reverse complement strand
AAAAAACTTCACAGGGGTAACGCTTGAGCCTTTTGATAACCTTACCGCTTCAGATATGATTAAATTTTTTTCTGAAAGAACCCGTGAATAAGGGATCGTAATGAAAGAACTTGCTGTAGTTATTAAAAAGTCTCCATTTTAACCGGGGGTTTCATCCGTGATGTTGAATTGAGTATGGTTCTTTCAAAACGATCCCTAATCCACTCAGACAGCTTCCAGCTAAAAATTTAATCATACCTGAAGCTCTTTTGGAATCGATATTTATTATCATAAATGATCGGCAGGAATCTCCGAAAATTTAATGAGAAGTAAAGGGTTCTTCAAAAAGAATTGTGATAAAGGCACGCTTAAAAGAAAGCAAGGTTTTATCCTTTCTCATTGCAATCGCGATATAATCGGGTTTGAATAAGTGATCCATCGATAAAAATCGTAATTTTCTCTGCTTCAATTCCGGCAAATCCGTTACCACGGTTGCAAAAGAAATTCCAAGTCCCATTTCCACATATAAAGCGCTAAGCTCGACATTGGATGATTCCATGATGATGTGGTAGTCAACGCCTTGTTTTTGAAATCTTTCTTCCAAGTCGCTTCGGTATCTCAAATTTGGGGGCGGCAAAATCAGGGGATACTTCCCAATGTGTTTCATCGTGACCCTTTTTAATCGGGTCAGTGGATGATTGACGGGAGCCATCAATACGGTTTGCACTTTTTTCCAGCGGAATGCCAGAAGATCTTTAAAAACATTGGATGCCAGTACCAGACCGAAATCGATCTCTCCATCTTTTACGAGTTCAAGAATATCCTGCTGGGATCGATCAAGTATGGTCAGTTCAACATCCGGAAATTGATCGGTATATCTTTTGAGTGTCGAAGGAACCAAATGGTAGAGTGTTGTGAAAGGCGCTGCTATTCTCAGATGCCCTTTTTGCGAATCTTTAAAATCATTAAATTCTTCTATAATTGAATCAAATTTTTCTAAAACGGTTTCTGAAAATTTTAAAAACCGCTTGCCGGCGGAGGTGAGACGCAGCTTTCGCCTGCCGATTCTCTCAAAGAGCTCACAACCGAACTCTTCTTCGAGGTTTTTAATCTGCTGGCTAATTGCCGACTGGGTTCGAAATGTGGCCTCGGCCGCCTTTGTAAAGCTGCCCAGCCTTGCCGCATGATAAAAACCGATGATCTGCTGCCATTCCATTTATAAGTAATATTTCTAATTTTTATAATTAAAACTATTAATTTGACTTATATATAATTGGCAAGATACCGTCAATAAACAATTGAACCTTAACCCGAATATTTCAATTATGGTTTAAACTTCGCATCCGGAGGTGAATCATGAAAAATTCTTTGAAGCCGGGTTTGACCTTTGAATTCAAATTCAAGGTTCCGGAAAATAAAACAGTGCCTTATCTTTATCCTGAATCCCCCGAGTTTCAGGTCATGCCGAAAGTTTTGGCCACGGGGTTTATGGTGGGTTTGTTTGAGTGGGCATGTATTCAAGCCATAAACCCCCATATCGACTGGCCCCATGAGCAATCTGTCGGTATTGATGTGAAATTCAGTCATATCGCGGCGACCCCTCCGGGTCTGACCGTGACGGTAAGTGGAAAACTGGAGGCAATGGAAGGCCGGAAGCTTTCTTTTTCAATTGTTGCCGATGACGGAATTGAAACGATATCCCAAGGGACTCACGACCGGTTCATCATCGATGCGGCAAAGTTCAACTCGAAGATGGCGGCCAAAATAAAGGCTGCATGACGGAATTAATCTTTTTTGAATTCGAAATAAAAAATAATATACTCAAGTTTCGCACCTTAAAATAGCTAAAAAGTCTCTGATACCTGGGTTTTCGAATCCAGTTTTTATTTGACCGTTTTATTGATAGATTTTACCTTAAAAAATTTTTCCGGCCTGCTACACGTTACCCGCATTGCTGAAAATAGGGGGTGCGAAACTTGTGTAATATATTTCACCGCTGATTTAAATCTAAAAAATAGGATATTTCTTTTCGAGTATGGATGGAGGAGAGCTATTGGCGAAAGGAGGAACGATGTTTATCGATACGGATGAAATTAGAAAGTTACGGCAAAAGTATTATTTGCAAATGCAACAGAGCGGTATCAAAACATTTCAGGATATGGATAGAATTGAAATGGAAGCCCTCGAAGGCGGCGAGCTTTCACGAAGATACAAAGAACTCATTGCTTTGGGAATCAGCATATCCAAAGCCTGCTACGGCTGAATTGAGTATCATGTCAGCAGTGCTGTTGGCTTAGGCGTAAGTCGCCAGGAAATACTGGAAACCGTTGCCGTTTCAGTCGCCTTGTCCGGAGCGGTTGCAGATTGGCCCGCCAGATATGTTTTTAAAATTTTGGAAGACATTGAAACGGATGAAGAAAATATGACCGGATAACCCATAAACAGGTGTCAGGACAATCCTGCCGATACGATTGCTCTCGTCATTCGGGTGACGTTATGGCCTGGGGTAACATTCACCGTACAACGCAGGCGAACAAGTTGGCGAGCAAAAAGGCTTTTGGCGGTTTTGAGCGGTGAACCTTGAGTTATGAATTTAAGATCATTGTCATTGTGGCAGAATCAATGTTGCCGCCGCTGATAATAATCCCTGTTCGGCCTTTGCAAGCCACGGCTTGACTCAATACTGCCGCCAGACCGAGTGCCCCTGACGGTTCAACCACAAGCTTCATTCGATAAAAGAAAAATTTAACCGCTTCTATGATCGCTGTTTCCGATACGGTCTTCATCTCATCTACATATTCGAGTACAAGGGGGAAGGTGATCTTGCCCAGAGAGGGCGTGCGGGTTCCGTCGGCGATGGTGGGCGGGTTTTTTACACGATGACGTTTTTTAGTATAAAACGACTTTGTGGCATCATCGGCCAGTTCGGGTTCTACGCCGATGACTTTACAATCCGGATCGATATTTTTGGCAGCAACGGCCGAGCCGCTCAACAGACCGCCGCCGCCACAGGGAACCAGCAGGGTATCGAGATGGCCGACCTGGTCAAACATCTCGAGAGCAGCCGTCCCTTGACCGGCAACGACATTCAAATGGTCAAAGGGCGGAATCATCGTAAGACCTTTTTTTGCTTGAAGCTTTTCCGCTAGGGACTCACGGCTGGCACTCTCAGGATCATACTCCACAATCGTTGCACCATAATCCTTGGTCGCCGCGCGTTTGGTTTCAGGGGCATTGTTCGGCATCACGATGGTGGTTTGAATATCCAGCATTCGGCCCACCAGGGCGACAGCCTGGGCATGGTTTCCTGAAGAATAGGTAATGACGCCGCGTTCTTTTTCGACTCTTGATAGTCTGGAGATACTGTTGAATGCGCCGCGAAACTTAAACGCTCCGATCCTCTGAAAATTTTCACACTTAAAATAGACTTCCGCGCCGGCCATTTGGTTTAATGTTCGCGAAGTCATGACAGGTGTCACATTGGCATGACCTTTCAATCTTTCTTTGGCCGCTTGGATTTGTTCAAACATGCTCACGCCGATTTCTCCTAATGTTTAATGATGTTCCGAAACCCCGTGCCTTTGTGCAAGCTTTACAAACATCTGTGAAAGTCCGGCCCCTAACGAAAAGACAGTGCCGGTGCCGAGATTTTCATCTGCTGTTCGGTCGAAAAAAACATGAAGACTCGATTCGAGACCGTCTTCCGGCAGCCAGTAGCACACCATGATCGGAACCTTGGGCAGAGGGTGCAGCACGACAGATATATCTGATTCAAATTGCTTTTCGACCTGCTTTCCGCTGAAAATATGGACCATATCGTCAAATAGGTCCGTATAGGTATCAGCAATACGTTTCATGGGTTCTTCGCATCTTTTCTGAAAAAGGGGATACCCGTCTTTACCGTCTTTCAATTCTCTGAAGGAAACCCAATTCCCCGACACCGGCAGTCCCTTACCATAAAGCAAATAGGTGAGAAACGGGAGGGCCACCCATGGGTTGATATGGATGTCCGTGTAAAGATTCCCTTTTGAATCGACGCTGAAATTTTTTCCCAGCACCTTTATTGTCAGTTTATCATCCGATACCCGGCCTCCGGTTCTTTGCGCAGCCTCCTTAAGATTAAGTCGGGAAACCTCGGTTTTCAGGTTATTTATATATTCTTCTCGGTTTTCATCTATAGTATTCTGCTGTTCGGGACGCCCGGAAAACCGTTCGATGGTTTTTTGATCCAGTTTCGGGCATTCGTCGAGCTTGCTTTGACCTTTAAAGACCGCTCCGGCAAAAGCCAGGCATGTCTTTTTACCGCAGTTCCGGCAGTTCGACTTATCGAGCAGTTGGAAAATTTCCATGGCATTTTTGGGTTGCGGCATTCATTTTCTCCCTTTTCATTAGATCTCGCAGGCTTACCTGCGGAAGTTTCATTTAATCGTCCCACGATTTTGTTTCGGCAATCTGAAGCGTACGAAAATTATCCCAAGCGTATTATGCGCTTATAAATAAAATGTATATAAAACAATGATTATATTATAACCCTATTAAGAATAAAAAAACATCCCCTATTTAGGGAAGATATGATTTTTTATTGGGGCAACATAATCGGTGGGTTCGGGACATGAAAGATTTCCGGACGGGGGATCTTGGAATTTCTCGGAATCAGGCGGGATTCTGATCTTTGTTTTAAAACCAAGGAGGGCCTTACACTCCGGCCCTCCATTATATTTAACGCAGCGTAGACATACGATCCCTATGTTCAGGCGCTTTTCACAAAAGTTTGGGAGCCCTTAAGCTCCGGAAAATATCTTTCCGCTTAGCGTCTTGGGTACTTCAGGAACGAATTCAATGATGCGAGGGATCTTGAACTTTGCAAGTACACTCATGCAGTGTTGGAAAAGATCGAGGGCCAATTGTCTTGAAGGATCATATCCGGGCTTTAAAATGACGTACCCCTTAACAAGTTGCCATCTTTTCGGATCCGGACTCCCGACAACCGCAGCTTCCGCAACGGCCTCATGTTCTACCAGAGCACTTTCCACTTCAAAGGGACCAATGCGATAATCCGAGGACTTAATGACATCATCCGCACGTCCTACGAACCACCAATATCCTTTTTCGTCAAAGGAAGCACGGTCGCCGGTGTAATAATACCCTCCGCGGAATACCTCTTTCATCTTTTCGGAGTCGCCGATGTACTGATCAAAAAGCCCTATGGCGCGCCAGCGGTTCAGCCTGACCGCGATATGTCCCACTTCATTGGGCTTAGTGATTTCTTTGTCTTTTTCGTCCATTATTTTGACATCGTACTCGAATGCGGGGCGACCAAAAGATCCCGCCAAAATTTTTCCCTTGGACCACGGCGGGTTTCCAATCATGGCCGTGGATTCGGTTTGCCCGTAAAAATCTCTGATTTCCGTACCGGTGTGCCTTTTCCATTTCTGGATGATTTCGGGATTGAGGGGTTCCCCGGCGCTGATAGACTCTCTTAAGGCTTCAAATTTATATTTGGACAAATCCTGCAGCATAAAAGCCCGCCATGCAGTCGGTGGGGCACAAAACACGTTGACCTTGTATTTGTCGACGGTTGAAAGGTAGTTATCGGCATCGAATCGCGATGGGTAGAAGAAGCCGGAGGTGGTGGCGCCGACATTGAATGGAGCGAAAAAGGAGCTCCAAGCCCACTTTGCCCATCCGGGTTGGCTCAGGTTGTGGTGGAAATCGCCTGGCCTGATTCCGGCAATATTCGAGGTGGAAAGGTGCCCGACAGGATAAGAAACTGCCGTGTGGGCTACTCTTTTTGCGAGGCCGGTCGTACCGGAAGTGAAGAAGCAAAGAATGATGTCATCCGTTTTTGTCTTGGCTGCCTCCGCTTCAGGAGATTCTTTGTCAATCTCACTGTAACTGCTCCATCCACTCATATTTCCAAGAACAATTTTCACCTTGGGTCCGGCTGCCACATTTTTCAGGGCTTCGTCGATCAGTTTGGCAGAATCCTCGTCCGAAATAATTGCCTGCGGCGCATATGTTTTGAACCGATACTCCAATTCTCTCACCGTCATGGTTGTGGCAGTCGGTACGGAAACCAGGCCGCCCTTGATGGTGGCAATATTTGCCAGCCAGGTTTCCGGAACCGAGGGGACCATCATGTAGACGCTATCTCCTTTCTCTACCCCATGTTTCCGGAGGTGGTTAAGGAACTTATTGGCATTTTCCGCCAGTTCTCTATAGGTATACTGTCGTTTCTCATTGGTTTCCAGATGGATCCAGAAGAGTCCGGTCTGATCACCTCTTTGTTTAACGTGAATTCCTTCGAAAATTTCCTGTACCCAATTGAAATGATCAGGCAAATTGAAATGATTCAATTTGTTGAAAAGTTCCCTGGATGCTGATTCTTTGACTTCAGCGTCCTCCATGGAGTTCACCTCCATCATTTCTGAAAAAAAGTCTTGAAGTTTCATAATTATTTTCCTTTCTTGTCTTTTGCGGGGATTGAATTGACGTACCCGGCGAAGATCAAGCACATCGGTGTCCGGTGAAATATTCGCCGGTTTGTGAGGAATAGGAGGGTATCCCAAATCCGTGCTTTTCTCAAATTGCCGGTGGAAAACGCAGTTCCGAGGTTGCTCCGAACCTTATCTGCGCAGAACAACGCCCGAGTCACACGACGCCTTCCTTTTTCAGTTCCTTGAGCCGATTGCGGCCCATCCCCAGATACTTTTGATAGATGAATTCATTGTCCGCACCGATGGGCCGGCAGACCCACTTCACCCGGCCCGGTGTTTTCGTCATGGCTTTGAACGAAGAATTTTGGATCAGGAGTTCGCCGTAATAAGGATCTTCCCATTTGATGAAGGTCTTCCTTTCTTGCCAGTGTTCTCTTTGCAAAACATCACGAGGGCTTTCAAGTCGTCCTGTCACCACCGTACCTTTTTTGTCTTCCCGCTTGCTGTATTGGTAAATCATATCCTGGATTTCATCCGCGGTGTATTTCTCGGTAAATGTTTCAATTTCGTGCTGAATCATTGGCTGATTTTGAGGTGTGAGGCGTTCTTTGATTGTTGGAAATTGTTGCTGAAGATCGGGCCGGTTCATGATTTCGCAAAGTGCCGCCCAGTTGGGATCGGTAAAACCGGAAATGAAGGTGTAGCCATCCTTGCATTTGACGTAAGTGTAAGGAAAGACGGCATAGTCATAATTTCCGGCTCTTGGCATTTGTTGACCGGACATATGGAAGTACTGGATGGCATAGTTGGCCATTGACAGGAGTCCTTCCGGAGGCGCGCAATCGATCAATTGACCTTTGCCGGTCTTTCTTCGGTGAAACATCGCCGCCAGCAGGCTGAAGGCGGCCCAGGCGCCGCCGGCATACCACCCCATCCAGTTGCCATGTTTCATTGGCCGCTTATAATCGGGTGAGATTTTAGGATCGAGATCCGGTTCTCCGGTGATTGACATAATCACGCCCCTGGCCTGATCGACAATGTCATAGTTCGGCTGATTGGCGTTTTTTTCAGCATCTTTCCCGAACTGGCCATAACTATGGATGGCGCAGTATATCAAACCCGGATTGTTTGCACTGAGCTGTCGGTAACCGATTCCCAGGCCATCCAGGTAGCCCGGTTTGAATGTTTCGATAATTATCGCAGCCTTTTTCGAGAATCTGGCAAAGATTTTGCGGCCCTCTTCTTTGGTAAGATCCAGAGTGACGTGAAATTTATTTCTCGCCTCGGTCAGGTAAGCCAGTCCGGAGTCTTTAATCATCATGCCGTATGGGGACATCTTCCTGGCCAAATCCCCGGAGGGAGGCTCGATGCGAATGACTTCGGCACCCATCTCGGAGAGAATCGAAGAGGCAAAAAGGCCGGCAAAGCTGCCGTGACTCACGTCGAGCACCAAGGTATCATCAAGAGCTTCCTGCTTTTTAAAGGCGTCCGGTGGATAAGTTTCCCGGTGCGCCCATCGGGCGAATTCCTGGTTTATCGCCAAACCAACAATTTTTTCGTCTTCCATGGTATTCCTCCTGGAAAATCTATTTCGCTCATTTAGCGTGTTACAAATTATCGCTAGGGCAGCTTCAGGCCACTTTTCCCGTCCCAATCCTGCGGCGGACACTGTGAAGGGATATCCGGATTCCATTGGAAAATGACTTTTTCAAACTCCAGCTGTTTGATTTTCTCCAGAGACAGGCCCAAAATCTTTTGAAAGACATAACGGTTGTCGAATCCCACCGGGCGGCTGCTCCATTTCACCCGGCTGGGGGTCTCGCTCAAGCGTGGCGGATAGCATTCCTGCGCCATCATGCCATACACGGGATCTTCGTATTCCTGGATGGCGCCTCTTTGCCGGTAATGCTCGCTATGATAGGCATCTGCGGCGGTAAGGACTCGGGAAGCGGCAAAGCCGTGCCGATTGCCGATCTCTTCGATCTCCGCCACTTTTTTCGCGGCGGTCCACTGTCCGATTGCCTCGAGAACCTTGCGGGCATTTTCATCCTGCAGCCGTTTCGATGGGTCGGCATATTTCTCAAAAAGATCCAATCGATTCATGACGCTGCACAGACCCCGGAATTCCTCCTCGCTGAAAGCCGCCAAAGCCACCCACCCGTCGCTGCACTCGAACAAGTCGGAGGGGCAGACGGCAAGGTCCCGGTTGCCCGATCTTTTTCGGTTTTCGCCTGTTTTGAAGGTGTAAAGCCAAGTCCAGTCGAGCCACCGGATGACATTTTCCACCTGCAGATAGTCAATGAACTGGCCTTCACCGGTTCTTTCCCGGTAGTTCAAGGCCGCCATGACGGCTATGGCGCACATCAGACCGGTTATCCAGTCGGCGATCCATACGCCTGATTTGATCGGTCCTCGATCCTCGAATCCGGTAATGGGCGAGAGGGCGCCCATGCTCTGAGCCACTGCATCGTAGGAAGTTCTTCCGGTCCAAGGGCCCCAGCTGCCATATCCGGACACATGCAATTGGATGATGCCCGGGTTAATCCGACTCAGTTCCCGATAGCTCAGGCCCCATTCCGCCATTCGGCCGGGGGTGAGGTTGTCCACTACCACGTCGGACTTTTTTACCAGTTCCAGGAAAAGTTCCTTTCCCTGGGGGTGACCCAGGTGCATTCCCACCCAGTATTTATTATGATTTTCGATTTCGAGGCCAGGGGACATGTTTTTCCAAAAATAGGCATACGGCGTCACAAACCTCATCTGGTCCCCTTTTTGCCCCTCGAATTTAATCACCTCGGCGCCGAATTCAGCCAGATAATCGCATGCCGCAGGTCCCAAAACAACATAGCAGACCTCTAACACCCTTACGCCCGCCAAAGGTTCCGGCTTGTCAAACAGTTGACCGATATCAAATTTTTCATTCAGGTAATCCTGATAGGCCGTGTCATCATTCATCCCAAAAGCTCCTTAAATAGTGTTCATTACAAATAGAAACTGACTCCTTTCAGAAAGTAACACAAGTTTCGCACTCTCAATTTCCATCCTTGTCCGCCGGTTGTGTGGCGGAAAGGTCGATAAAATGCAGCATCCCGCATCCACCGAATGGCGAGATTAAGGTAAAATCATCTATATGCGACGGTAAAATTTAAAAACTCCTTGAACCCAAGAAAAGGCGCCAAGAGAAATTAGCGTCAAGGGATCTAAATAAATTTTAATAGGGGCGTCATTTTGAATTTTGGCGCCGAACGATAATGCACCAAAGAATTGTTTGACCTTAATCCCAATATTTGGTGGGGTTTTTGGTCTGCGGCATCATACATGAAAAGCTTTTTAGAACCTATCTCAAAAACAATCTAAGCGCCCGTGGCGGTGTTGCGAAAAGGTTCAAAATGTTCACATACTCCGTGTATGCTCCGCTTTTTCACCGTTTCGCGCCTTGCCCTGAACCCTCATCTAATTTTTGAGATAGGTTCTATCAATATCAAGGTGCAACACTTGAGAAAGTAAGTTTATACCTAAAGCATGCTCCTCGCATGATAGCTTGTCAAGCAATTTTCTCAAATTTGAAAAAATCGGAAACTTTGCAAAAGGGTTACGGGGCCGTCAGAACAAGGACTTGCTTCTGATAGTCCTGTTGAGTTATAAATATATATATGAAAAAGAAAAAAGTGTTCATTGTGTATTTTTCACCGGCAGGATCCACCCGGCATGTCGCAGAGCTTATCGAGAAACAGTTTCAGACGCTGGATGCCGAAGTATCCTCATTCAACCTTGCTGAATCCAACAGTGACGTTGCCATGATGATTTCGCAGCAGATGGAAACCTCAGAAGCCAAGAGTTGTCTTATTATCGGCTCACCGGTATATGCCTCTCATGCGGTGCCGCTGGTAATGGAATGCATTGGCGGACTAAAGGAGAATGCCGGCGTCTTTGCTGTTCCTTTTGTTACTTGGGGTGGGGCGTGCAGCGGTATTTCTTTATACGAAATGGGCGAAGAATTAATAAACAAAAAGTTTACGCTTCTCGGGGCAGCCAAAATTCTGGCTGTTCATTCCTTGATGTGGAAGCTCGAAGATCCCTTAGGGAAAGGGCATCCGAATGCCGAAGACGACGATATGATTGAAGAACTTGTGAATCATGTGAATCAAAAGCTTCATGAAGCGAATCCAAAAGGGATAAACTTATCCGACCTTGCCTATCAGACAAAAAAGAATCATAAAGAGATGGAAAAAGCCGGTCTCCAGGCTGCCAAAGCGCATATGCCGAAACGAACCATCGAAACAGCACTGTGCAATCAATGTCAGGTATGTTCAGACGTTTGCCCAATGGATGCTGTTGTTTTTACGCCATATCCTGAATTTGGCGATGGGTGTGTTTTTTGTTTTAATTGTATGAAAAAATGCCCGGAGCAGGCGATAAAAGCCGATCTTTGTGACATTTGGCAGCGAATCAGAGACAGAGCGGCATTTTTTTCCGAACGGCCTGACTCACAAATATTTTATTCCTAAATAAAGCGTTTCAAATTTTAAAAGGGAGATAAAATATTTTTTATTTTCCGTTAACATACGAACATTGTGCTTTTTTCGGATATCTTGAGACAAATGGTGAGCATCCATGAAAATGTTTTCGGCAGCGAGTCTTAGAACACGTCTTTATCTGTTGGTTTTGGCTTCATTCATACCGGTGTGTGCACTGATATTTTTTACAGCAGAAGATCAAAAACGCAGCGAAGTGAATGCGATATTGAATAATGCGATTCTGCTCGCACATTCCGCTGCCGATGAAGAACACCTGCAACTGGAGGCGGCTCACAATCTGCTGATTGCCGTGTCAGAATATCTTTTGCTGGCTGAGGTTCAATCTGACCAGGCCAAGCGCTTCTTAGCCAACCTTCTTAAACAATCTCAAGGTTATGTCGATTTAGGGGTTTTAACGCCTGACGGAAAACTTTTAAGCAGTGTGCGCGGTGTTCCACCTATCGATAGATCTCAACAACCGGAATGGTTTGTTCGTGTGGTCGAAGAGAAGAATTTTACCATCGGCGATTACAAAGTCGAACATATCACCCAAGAACCGCTTTTGTATTTTGCTTTGCCGGTTCTGGACAAACACAATCAGGTATATGCCGTTGTTTTTGCGGCGATAAACATGAACTGGATCAATCGATCGATTTATAAGTCTTTTGAAGAATTGCCGAAAGGTTCAACCCTGATCCAAATCGATGATGCCGGTGGCATTCTGATGTACGACCCTCATTTACATCAATGGACTGAACCGGTTCACTTTGATCCGTTGCTTTTAGAGTGGATATTAAAGAAGAAAACAGGTGTAAAAAAATCCATTGGGGATGACGGAATCTCCCGTATTTATGCCTTTGCGCCGGTCCCCGGCTCTCTGAAACCTCGCCGCCTCTACATATCACTGGAGATCCCTCAAAAAGTAGCGTTTGAGGCCTCCGAACGGGTTTTTGCCCGAAATATAATTTTGCTTGGCTTTTTCGCAGCATTGGCGGTATTCATGGTCTGGTGGGCCAGTGATGTGCTGGTTCTCAGACGAGTCAAGACCATCGTACAGGCCAGCCAAAGGCTTGCCAAAGGTGACCTTGCAACCCGTATCGGCCCCATCCGGGGAGGGGATGAGCTCAGCCATCTGGCCCGGGTTTTTAATGATATGGCGGCAGCCTTGGAACTGCGCGAAGTTCGGGAACGGCAGGCCACGGAAGCGCTTAAACGATCCAGAAAACAACTCAGGGATCTTGCGTCCTATCTGCAAGATGTTCGCGAGCAGGAAAGAACCCGAATTGCTCGAGAGATACATGATGATTTCGGCCAATCCCTGACGATTATAAAAATGGATTTGTCGTGGCTGAAAAAACATATGATTCAGGATCAACCACAGGTTCAGAGTAAAATTGACGGCATGTTCAAAGTCATTGATGCGTCACTGCAAACCCTCCATGTGGTATCATCGGAACTGCGGCCGGTAATTTTGGATGATTTCGGCCTTGAGTCCGCCATCGAATGGCAGGCCGAAGAATTTCAAAATCGAACGGGGGTCCGATGCCGGGTTGTTTCCGGTATTTCTGACATGGATTTGACCAAAGAGCAGTCCACGGCGGTTTTTCGCATTTTTCAAGAAACCTTGACCAATATTATGCGCCATTCCGGTGCTACCGAGGTTGACGTCCGACTTGAAAGAAATGAAAATACACTGGTACTGGAAGTTACGGATAACGGCCGGGGAATTACTGAAGCCGAAATCAGCAATTCACGTTCCTTTGGCCTGCTGGGAATGCGGGAGCGCCTTTATCCCTTAAACGGGCAGGTTGATTTTATCGGCCATCCCGGCAAGGGAACACGGGTCATTGTCCGCGTTCCTGTTTCCGGAAAAGGAGAGTCAGTATGATTAAATTAATTATTGCCGACGACCACCCCATCGTTCGAGAAGGTTTGAAACAGATTATTGCCGAATCTCCCTTTTATGTCGTTTCTGATGAAGCCGCCAGCGGTACTGAACTTTTGGAAAAGATCCGTGAAAAAGATTTCGACGTCATTTTGTTGGACCTGAAGATGCCCGGTATGGATGGCCTGGATGCATTAAAACAATTGAGGATCGAAAAACCCCGGATCCCGGTGATCATATTGACGGCCCATCCTGAAGCCCAGTATGCCTTGCGAATTCTTAGAGCCGGCGCCTCAGGATATTTGACCAAAGAAAGCGCCTCTACCGAATTGATAGCGGCCATCCGGAAAGTCCACCACGGCGGAAAATATATCAGTACCCATCTCGCCGAAAAGATTGCTTTTGCACTAAATGCCGATTCCGAGAAGATGCTGCATGAAACGCTGTCGGATCGAGAGTATCAAGTGCTGTATATGATCGCTTCAGGGAAAACAGTTACCGAGATCGCCGAAGAACTTAATTTAAGCGTCAAGACAATCAGTACTTATCGTGCGCGTGTTTTGGAGAAAATGAATATGAAAACCAATGCAGAACTTACTCGTTATGCATTTCAAAATCGTATCATCGATTAATCCTCTATATTCAAACACTTATAAGAAAAACACCTCTTGGGCTCAGTTGCCTAAGGGCTTGGACTGCTTCCCATACAACGTTCGTGTTATCCTATGTCAGACGATAACCGACATTCCATTTCCCTGATTTCCTACACCAATTTCAGACGATCTCTGATTCCCGAAATTTCCTCCTGTGTTTATATTAACAATGAGTCATCTCAAACATACGAATGAGCTCATATGCCATCAACCGCATCACGGAAACCATTTGAATCATGATCTTCGTGGTGCTGGCGATGTTGGGTTTCAATTTTTATCGCATCACCGCCATATGGTTATTTTGCCGGCTTTTCTCAATCCGGATTTATGGATGGTATTCCGGATGTGCCTCCTTTGACAGGCTTTGTCGGAAAATCGCCGACATATGATTGCGACGAATGCCTACAACAAGATCAGACGATGTCTGATTTCCATAACGGTTGGATTTGATTATATTTAGACAAAAATAAAAAGGAAGGTCACCATGAAAAAAGTCTACATTGTCGATGATTCCGTCAGATTGCGGAAACGATTGTACGAACTCCTTTCTGACCTTGATAATGTCCAGGTGATTGGACAGGCCGGCAATGCGGACGAAGCACTCGATGAAATTTGTGTTCTCAAACCCGATGCCGTTATTCTGGATATCCGGCTTCCCGGTAAAAGCGGCATCCAGTTACTCGGCGAAATTAAAAAATTGGCGCCTGAAATTACGGTCATCATAATGACGAATTATGATTATCCACAATATCGTCAGCAAAGTATCTTAGCGGGTGCCGATCATTTTTTTAATAAGACCCGGGAATTTGAAAACATCATCGAAGTCTTAAAGCCGAGCTCGACGGATCGTTGAGATTTGTTGGGACCGAGCCTGTCGAATTTCATGGATTGATTGAGTTA
>JARRRC010000041.1:0-11754 GCA_037381105.1 Desulfobacterales bacterium | reverse complement strand
ATATAAAAGCATTCTTGTTGTTAGCCGATCAACGAAATACTGTCGCGATGCGGTTCAGGCCGGCATATCGCTGGCGCATCAGTTTGGAGCAAACCTTTTTCTTCTTCACGTGATTCATGACCCGTTCAACCTCAACGGCTGGAATTTGCCCCTTTACAATATTGACGACGAATATGAGAAAATGGTCGTCAAAGCACGAAAAATATTGGACCACATGGTAAAGATTGAAAAAGAAAAAGGGCTGCCTGTTAAGGTATGGGTAAAAGACGGTCAGCCGGTAGAAGAAATCAGGAAAATTGTAGAAAAGGAAAAGATCGATCTGATTGTAATGCTGGCCCATGAGGAAGGGCGTTTGGAGCATTTTCTTTTTGGACGGACCGATGATGCCGTATTACGCAAAATGCCAGCATCAATATTGCATGTAAAGACAGAAAGATAAGAGTTGTTGACAATTGGCTGAAAAAATTCTCGTGAATAAAAACACCGGCGGATTGCGATCGGGTTATTAAACAAGGATTATGTGCGGCACATTACGGCATATACATGACCGATAAAATCCGGCATGCCGTATATGCCGTACAAAAATAGAAGTAATAAATCAGAAAATATTATGTTACCGCTTCTTCCTCCGGAACTTTAATCAGCAGCGTATTGACCCTGTGGCTGGCTCGTCTGTAACCCAGGATTCCCGCTCCGGTCATCGCCAGACTCATCAAAGCAAGAACCCCGTCAAAAATAGACCACCAGGAAAGACCGAACATGCGGAAGAAAGCAATACTCAACGTAAAGAACGCCAGGCCGGTCCGAATGAGGGCCAGATAGGTCCTCCCTTGAGCCAGTGCGGTACGCATGTTTGAGAAGATCGTTCGTGTGCCCGCCAAATCTGTGCGCCTTTCTGAAAACCGAGTCCGGATGCCGGCCATTTTATTGCGCTGTTCGGCGAGGCCGGTCCTGGATCGTGAAAAATCCGTGCGCAAAACGGAAAGATTCGTTCTCTGACCGGCGAGGGCGGTGCGTTCATTAGACATCTGCGTGCGAATATCGGAGAGCTCGGTGGATTTTGTGGAAAGACGTGTTTGTTCACGGACAAGAGCGGTTCGCTCTTTTGCCATGTCGGTTCGATTCGAGGCGAGTGTATTGGTGACAGCGGCATGCTCCAGCAAATCCGAGGAGGCTTCGGTTTGCCTTTTCTCCAGATCATGAATGGATCTGTCGATTTCTGCGTCTGTTTGTTGATTATCCACCGACTGAATCAGCAGCGCGTGAATGGCATTTAAAGTTGATGCGATCTGTTCGTTATATTTGTTTTCGTCCATTGCGATCTCCATCCTGAAGGGTTGAGGAAGCAGGGTTGTTATTGTATCCAAGTTCCCGGACTCGGGAATAACGGTCGATTTCAAATTTGGACGCATATCCCGGGTCATATCGAACATTCGCGGTGCCGGAAATCGTTTGAACAATCTCCATGATCGTTGTCAGTTCGGAATCTTCCACGTAAGGACCGATGAGGCGGATACCGTTGTATCCGACGTCGGCACTTATTTCCAACATTGCCGTACGGGGATCAATGACTAAAGCTTCCTCGATTTTCGTTGCCAAGTAAAGCCGATCCACCTCGGCTATGGATTCGAGAGAGGCTTTAAAATCCGCTTCTGCCATTATGCATTCGAGAATGCTGCAGGCCGCATCCAGGGTTACATGATCCAGATTCACGACGAAATCGTAAAGCATTGTATCGCGAATGTCGTGTGCATACATGAATCTGGCCCACTTTACACGCTGGTCATCCGCATTGATGATGTACTCACGGGCCCTTTCCTCATTGCATGCCAAACGTTCCATGGTCATGGTCACCCGCATTTCCAGTGGTGCCTCGATGCGGACCCGCACAAAATGTCGGAAGGAAGGTAAAAGCAGGTGGCTTGAATAACCGTGATACACAATGTTATCATTTCGGATTTCTTTTAACAGGGCTTTTCGCATGAGTACCATATATGGCCATCTGAGTTCGCTGAATTGATCGTAAGCCGAGGCCGCCTCGACAAGTTTTTCGAGAACCCGGGCAGCGATTTCACCATGTTTATTGACCTCTTTTACCAAATCTTCGTGAGAAATGCAGCGAATTCCTGTTTTGCTTTGGAGACAGTCCACCAGCAGATGAACGCCGGACATGGTTCCTCTGGAGATAAATATAATCGGCATCGGTTAGCTATTCCTTTTTTATACGATAACATTTTACACTGTTGAGCTTGATTCAGTTGGGACAGTCACATTTTTAAATATTAAGCATATGCCGGTATGCGCGGTTATTATTCTTCACACCACATGATTAATTTGTCAAGGATCGAAAATGTGTTTTTAGAATTCAGATGACCAGTTGGGACAGGTGGGTTCCTTGAACTGATATGTTATCATTTCCCTTCTTTCTCCGGGATCCGGGGACCCAGGATGTCAAGGATATCTTTTTCGTCGATTTTTTCTTTCTCCAAAAGGATATGCGCCATATGTTCGAGCTTATCCTGTTCTTTTGAGAGAATCTGTTTGGCGTCCTCGTAGCATGTTTTGATGATCTCCTGGGTTTCTTCATCGATGATTTCTTCAAGTTTCTCTGAGCGATGCTGAAGCATCGGACCTTGACCGAGAAACGGATTCTGGTTTTTTTCCACCAGGGATAAGTTGGGTGCATGTTTGCTCATACCGTACACGGTGAGCATATTTTTCACGATATTCGCCACTTTTTCAAGGTCATTGGAAGCACCTGTGGAAATTTCACCGAATACCAGCTCTTCCGCAGCGCGACCGCCCAACAGCCCCTTAATTTTCCCGAGCAATTCGGATCGTGACATGAGAAAACGATCTTCCAGAGGGGTTTGCAGCGTGTAACCCAGCGCACCAATGCCGCGGGGGATAATGGAAACCTTTTGTACCGGATCAGCTCCGGGAGTCAAATGCCCGACGATGGCATGTCCGGATTCGTGATACGCGACAACCTCCCGCTCATGGGGATTAATGAGTTTGTTTTTCTTTTCCAGACCGGCAATGACCCTTTCGATGGCATCCTGAAAGTTATGATGGGAAACGGTGTCGCTTCCTTCGCGGGACGCCAGCAGAGCCGCTTCGTTGCAGACATTGGCAATTTCCGCTCCGGCAAATCCCGGTGTTTCGGCGGCCAGGGTATGAAAATTTACGTCATTGCTTAAACGGATCTGACGGGTGTGCACCCGAAATGTTTCTATTCGCCCGGTGAGATCCGGCCGGTCTACCAGGATCTGGCGATCGAATCTTCCGGGCCTCAGCAAGGCCTGGTCGAGAACTTCGGGTCGATTCGTGGCCCCCATGATGATAATACCCACTTGGGGATCGAAACCGTCCATTTCCGTGAGCAATTGATTCAGCGTGTTTTCACGCTCATCATTGCTGCCCCCATAAATGCCCTGGGATCGGTTTTTCCCCACGGCATCCAGTTCGTCGATGAATATAATGCAGGGCGCCTTGGTTTTTGCATCCTTGAACAAATCCCTTACACGGGCGGCACCTAAACCCACGAACATTTCCACAAAATCCGATCCGCTTAGACTGAAAAATGGCACACCCGCTTCCCCGGCCACTGCCCGGGCCAAGAGCGTCTTCCCTGTTCCGGGAGGACCTACAAGCAGGATACCTTTGGGAAGCTTGGCACCCAGCCGGGTATAGCGGTTCGGTTCTTTTAGAAAAGAGACGACCTCTTTGACTTCTTCAACGGCTTCTTCGACACCGGCCACGTCTTCAAAGGTGACTTTCTGAGACCGATCCACTTCATAGATTTTGGCCTTGTTTTTGCCCAGGTTCAGAAAGTTGCCGCCTTTACCCATTCGTCGGACAATGAAACTCCATAGAAGAAAAAGGATCCCTAAAGGAATAATCCAGTTGGAAATAAAATGGGAAAGCCAGTGGGATTCGATCTTACCGCGGTAATTGATTCCGTGACGCTGAAGATCCGCTAAAAGCTGCGGATCTTTTAAAGATACCACCATAAATTGGCGATCAAGCTCCTGGTGACGTTCGCCGGTCAATTTGTCGAAATCCAGATACCAGGGAGTATGTTTTTCATGGGGTATGAAATTGGGCTGTTCTTTGGACGCAACAGGGTCTTTTTTGGGTTTGGCGGCTGTATGAGGCTTTTTTTCCAAGCCGTAGATTTGATCCTGCTCAATAATCACGCTCTTGACCATGTTTGCCTGGATCAAATCCTTAAACTTGCTGTAAGAAATTTCCTTTACGGCCGTTCCCGAAAAAAAGATCGTTTCCAGAAACAGTATCAATGCAAAAATCATTAAGTAGTAGCCCAAGGAAAATTTTTTTCGATCATCCATATTGTCCTCGCTGTAATTCATATGTGTCATTTTTCTGAGTAATGCGAGCCGAAGTGCTCTTTTTCATTCATTTTCATCCAAAGAGCGAGCCGAAGGCTTTCATCTCTCCGCTTTAAGCCGGATCTTCAAGCGGCGTTTTTCCGCCCGGCGGTTTCTTAAAGACTCGCCATACCGTCGAAAGACGTGAAGGCGAGTCTTTAAGCGCGTTGCCAAAGCGAAGCGAAAACCCCGGAATCGGTGCATATGGAAGCCAACACCTATTGCGGGGTTAAGGTTTTAACCCGGGCTTCAGTCAAGCATCACCCGTATATAACCGGTTTGACCGGTTCGGTGATCCAGCACCAAAAATTGAATCCATTGGTGGGGTTTAAGCGATTCAACGATATCAACGAAACTCTGAACGCCGCTTACGGGTTGACCGTTAATGGCGAGGATAATATCGTTGACCTCAAATCCAGCCTTTCCCAAAAGTCCATTGGGCTGAATCATTTTTATGGCAACCCCCTTGGGTGCTTGCATTCCGTATTCCTGGGCTTCTTTTTCAGTCACCGGTCTAACCACCACACCTAGCCGCTTGTTCACTGAGGCAGCCATTATTTTGACGGCGTTTTGAAGATTAGCGACTTTTACTTTAAAGTTTCGAGATTTTCCGTTTCGCACAACGGTTATGTCGACTTCTTTTCCAGGGGGTGTATTCGCCACTTGATTTTGCAAGTCCGATGAATTCCGGATCGCTTTTCCTTGATACATTGTTATCACATCATTTTTTTGAAGGCCTGCTTTATCTGCCGGGCCTCCTTTAACCACTTCAACGATGAGGGCGCCCTTGGAAACACTAAGTTTCATGGACTCTTGAAGCGCCGGTGTTACATCCCGGATGCTCACACCCAGCCAGCCTCGTACCACCTTGCCGTTCTTGATGAGCTCATCGGCAATGTGAACGGCGATGTCGCTGGGAATGGCAAAGCCGATTCCTTCGAATCCACCGGATTCGGATATAATGGCGGAATTGATTCCAATAACCTCTCCTTTAAGATTCAGCAAGGGCCCTCCGCTGTTTCCCGGATTGATGGCGGCGTCGGTCTGCAAATAATCCTGGTAACTGCTGGGATTCAAAATGCCGCGGCGATGTTTGGCGCTGATGATGCCCTGGGTGACGGTCTGGTCCAGACCTCGAGGCGCGCCGATGGCTACAACCCAGTCGCCGACTTCCATTTTGTCCGAATCACCGAAAGTGACATGAGGAAGCTTTTCGTCGGTTTTGATCTTGACCACGGCCAGATCTGTCTTTGGATCGGTGCCGACGACTTTGCCCGGATAGTTACGTCCGTCAGCCAGATACACCTGGATCGTATTGGCACCGGCGACGACATGATTGTTGGTCAGAATATATCCTTTGTCATTCATGATCATACCGCTTCCCAGTCCCATGAGTTCTCGTTTGAATTTACGAGGCATGTGACGAGGAACATTGAAGAAATAATGAAAAAACGGGTCGTTCTCAAAGGGCAGTAACGGATTTTTTACTTCCTGACTCTCGGTAACATCAATGTGAACCACAGCCGGAAGTGATTCCTTGGCAACCTTTGCGACAGCGGTAATCAGCGTCTCGCCTGACGGATTAACGCTCTGCGCCGCTGCAGTCTTCATGGAAGTATTTTCAACGGCCGATGGATTGGCAGTTGCCGGCGCGGTAGCGGCGGCGGACGAATTTTGTGCTGCCGCTGAACTGGACGATTGTGACCCGCATTGAGTCACTCCCAGGGCCAGCACCACAATGATAAAGAAAAACAGATAACGCATTGTTCGATTATGTTTGAAAACCATTTTTATCCTCCTAACATTTTAGGGTGTGAAAAATATAATCCGGCTTTAATCTAAATTCCGGACCCATTAAACTATCCTGAAGTTTATACCTTTTCGTTGACGCAGACCGTGATCGAGACCACGGGATGCGACTCCAAAAGAAGCTATTAAACTTATTAGGAATTTCTCAGTTAATATCATTTTAAGCATATTTAAAAAATTCGGTATAAGTCTCCTTCTGATTTTCCTGTAGGAGATTGGGGGAACTTGCTGTCGGTTTGTGTCCTACAGCCATCGTCGAGCTTCTAAAGACAACACACAGCCCATCCTTATTTTCTAAGAAGGTGTGCTTTTGCGTGTCACCAATCCGGCCAGCAGAACCGCCAAGATGCCGGTCATGAAAATGCCGTCAAAGGTTCCGGCGCCGCCGATTGAAGCGATAGGTGCTCCTAAGCCCTGTATTTTGCCGAGGTTCAAAAGATCTGCGCCAATGAGTGTTCCGAGTGTTCCGGAAATATAAGCCAGGGCCGGTGCATATTTTCTGGAAAGAAGGATTGCAACGACAGTGGCTGTCACAAGAGGGACCAGAATGGGGATGGCGATACCCACTCCCGGAACCGGATGGGCCAACCAATGAACGACAACTGTCACCACAGCGACTCCGATCAGTGCCGCGCTGAAAATTTGGTTCTTAAAAATCAAGTAAATGCTGAGAATTGTGGGAATAACGGCGCCACCGACGTTGACGGCGACAACAGTTCCCGGATATCGTGTAATGGTGGGTATGACATACGGAATACCGAAAAAGGTCACTTGACCGGCGGATCGAATGGTCTCCGGAGGCAACTGGTATATCGGAATATTGATGTAGCTTCCCAAAAAACACATTAACAGCAGCAAAAATACGTAACGCCGATTGATGCCGATGGCCTGGTAGGCATATCCGAGAATGCCCACTTCAATCACGACGATTAGTAAAATAAATAGAAAAAAGAGAATCAACAAAAACGGCAATGTCAACGGGAAATAATGCAACATGGTTTTTCTCCTATAATGTGATCATATTGAATTGGCGGCTAATGGGGACTCGGACCTTCTGTGACCTGTACCAAGTCATTGGTCCTCAGCCATCTGTCAAACGCTGATCTGACCTGTTCCGCTGTCAGTGCCATATAGTGATGTGCGGCTCGACTCGGTTCGTCGAGGGGAAGATCCAAAACGGATCGGTGAATAAATCCTTGGGCAATGCTTCCCAAGCTTGATTCGGCCAGCGGAATTTCACGCAACAGAATCGCTTTTGCCCGTTCCAGTTCGTTTTGGCCAACCAATTGGGTTTTCATCAATTTCAGGTTATTCTGCACGATGGTACGTGCCCGAGCGACGTTGGACGGATCGCAGGCGTAAGTCACCGCGTAAGTGGCGCGGGTTTTTCCCGCATTCAGCTCCACACCAACCTGATAAACCAGTCCGGTTCGTTCCCGCAGATCCCGGTAAAGACGTGTGGCATAAAATCCGCCGCCCAGGACGTGATTGCCGAGATTGAGGGCATAGTAATCCGGGTTAGATCGTGTCAAACCCAGGGTTTCGGCCAGTATGACCTCATCCTGAATACGGCTTGTGTCCGGTACGTTGACAGTGCTGGGAACGTTCGGCGGCACCGAGGGAAGAAGAAGGTTCGGTTTTGCACCGCTGGCCTTCCAGATGCCGAAGTATTTGTTGATGACCGACTCGGCTGATTTCGGCGTCACATTTCCGATCACCACGATAATGGTCTCATCAGGCCGCATCACCGAGGAATAGTAATTTCGGACATCCTCGGGTGTCAATGCAGCAACAGTTTTCGGCGTCGCCCAGTGCAGGGTCGGATCGTTTCGAGGGAGCAAGGCGGTTTTCAGTGCCCGGTGCGTCAATACATCGGGGCTTTGTTCGCGGCCTGCGGCCACGGCTTTGACCTGGTTACGGACGATTTTGAATGCTGCATCCGGCAGCGCGGGATTCAACAGGTTGTCCGCCAGCAGCTGCACGCCGCGATCGAAATGATTCGTAAGAACCTTCAAAGAAAAATCTGTTCCCACGGAAACAGTTGCTGCGATCTCATCCAGGGCTTTTTGATAGACTTTCCGATTCAGTGTCTTGGTGCCGTATTCATAGAGCCCGTCCAGAACCTCGTCGACCCCTTCCTTGCCCGGAGGGGTTTGCAAGTACGAATTGTTCTTGACATGCCCGTACACGCTCACTGTAGGACTGATGGATTCAGGCTGAACAATCAGCTTGATACCGTTGGGCAACATTTTGACCACGGGATTGAGCGTTGAGGGGGGAATCGACAGACGCTTCAATGCCGTACTTGCCCATTCCGGTAAAACGACATTTCGATTTTGAGGCAATGCAAACTTCTCATTGCCCATGTAGCCTTTAGAAGATGCGGGTTTTCCCGAAGCTTCGGGCGTAAGGACGGCAACCACCGCGTGCTCCAAGTCCAGGTAGCGGCGGGCTACCCGGTTTACATCGGCTGTGGATACGCGAGAGATAGCCTTTATGTCATCTTCAGGGGATTGACGCCCTTCTACGGCCAGTGCTTGGGACCAGGCCATGGAAAGGCCAAACACCGAGTTTTTCTGAAATTCGGCGCTTGCCCGCTCCTGACGTTTTGCCGCTTCTACCAGATCCGCCGGAAATCCGTTTTTCACGTATTGGGCCAGAACGGCACGCATATTTTTTTGTACTTCGTTGATCCGGCCGTTTTTTGGAAATGCCGCAAGGGCATATCCCAAACCGGTCTTGGAAAATGTATCCAGGTTAAAATCGGTATCCAGCACTTTCCCTTCCACAGCCAATTGATACAGGTCTCCGAGATGGCTGTTCATAACATCCGCAAGCACTTGGGAAGCTGCATAATCCGGGCTGTCATAGCCGGGCATCCTGAATGCCGTAATGAATAATCCGTAGGGAAGATCGGTTTTAAGTCGTATGGTTTCAGTTTTTACGGGTTTTAAACGGACCTCCGGCCGGGGAGGCAGTTTCTTTGCAGGGATATTTCCGAAAAGCTTTTTGATCAACTTGAGTGCATGTTCGGGCTGAACGTCTCCCACGATAATCAGGGTCGCATTATTGGGAGCGTACCAGGTGTCGTAAAATTTTTTGAGCATGGAGCCGGTGGTTTTCTCGAAAGAGGCATGGGTACCCAACGCATCATGGGCGTAAGGTGAACCTTTAAACATTGCCGCTAAAAGACGCGTATAGAAAATATATTCGGGGCTGGAAAAATCCTGGGCCACCTCCTGATCGATGGCTCCCCGTTCTTGATCCCAAAGTTTCTCGCTGTCAAGCACGCCCCTCATGCGAATGGCTTCAATGTGAAGGGCGACGTCCAGGTACTGCGAGGGTACGCTGAAAAAATATTGAGTGACCGATTGCTGGGTGTCGGCGTCAAACATTCCACCCATGGCAGCGGTGATGTCGGCGAGCTGCCCGGCCGATAAACCCGGATTTCCGCGAAACATCATATGTTCCTGGGCATGTGCCATACCGGGAAATCCAACCGGTGCTTCATTGGAACCCACTTTGTAATTGACAACAGTGGCCACCACCGGAGCAATGGGGTTGCGTACAATAACCACCCGCAGCCCATTGGCCAAGGTGGCGCGCGTCACTTTTTCTCCTGTTGTTTTATGGCCGGCGGCCAATGAAATTCCGGATGTCAGCCCCAGAAGGACGGCAACAATGCCAAGCAATGCGAAATACGGAATCCCTATCTTCCAGACGGTAATAGATTTCCGGATCTGTAATTTCATTATCTTAATCTCCTTTTTAAAGCCGATGAAACAGCCTCATTTTATCATGATCTATTTTAAATTCTTTTAAAGAAACGACTTCCGTATGCGCCTGTTCTTTCTAACGATCCCTAAGCCGCTAAAAAAACTTCCCGAGGACTCGATTAAACTAAAAATAGGCATAACAGTAATTGATTATAAGCAGAATTCATCCGATTTTAATGTAGGATTATCCAGTTATTTTCTGTCGGTATTTGTCCTGCAAATCTTGTTTGGAATAAACAAACGATTCAAAATTTATCCGTAATATATTCCACCACATATTGTATTATATTTTATTTGACATACAACATATATTATATTATAGACATATGGAAAGTCTGGCGGCACGCCTTTTCCCTGATAGGCGCTGCGTGCTATCCGTTAAAACCGTTCAAACGGTCTGCCGGCTTAAGATGGACAGCGGAGGATATTGTCTGATCATTCGACATCATTAAAGGAGGTGCCAAATGGTAGAGAGCAAATCAGGGCAGGGAATCAAGCGGCGCAAGATAACGTTTTCACTTGAAAGCGCTGATGCCGACGAGGTCATTGTAACCGGCGATTTTAACAATTGGGATCCGAAAAAACACCCCATGAAAAAAGACGAAAACGGGAATTGGATCAAAACCGTGATGGTTCTTCCCGGAAAGTACGAGTACAAATTTCTGGTTGATGGTCAATGGAAAGAAGACCCCAAAAATAAAGATCTGAATTCCAATTGTTTCGGAACCTACAACAACATTCTAAACGTGATGGCAAAATAGTTTGTTGACCAAAAAAATTGGGTTTCTTAGCGGGTCCATTCCCTGAAATTTGACGTAGCAAAACACAAATTCCAATGCAATTTTTTATCGGCCGGAAAAAATGTTCTGGAATTATCAGGGGGTTCTATTCGCTTTAGATACGCGGCCCGGTGAAATGGTTGACTGTTTTCAATTTTCCATGCCGAATCATTTTCCCTTTTATTCTCTTCTAAGACAGTCGAGAATCAAGCGGATGATCTTCAATGAAAATGGTAACTTCTTCATCGATATATTTTCTCTTTCCCGGTCGTGAGATCTCATCCGTCTTTTTGAGGTCAATACGTTTTATGCTGTAGTTTTCTTCAAGATGCTTGGAAAGCGCGTTTAAAATATTCTCCTGGGTATTGGGCGACGGCGGAAATGTGATATTTCTTTGCACGGTGACGCTTTCTTCGATTCGGCAATCGATTTCCGTGTCGCCTGTGTATGGTTCCTTTGCTATATCGGAGGGAGCATTTTCTTTTGGAATCGGTTCATAATATTCACAGTAATTGGCACTCGACGGAGATAATGTTTCCATATACCGAACGCCGTATTTTTTATTTTCAAGGGTGAATATTTTACATCTCGGCGGTTTATGGGAATTACGAATGACGCTGACGCATGATTCGCAGGTCGCGTCTCTTAACTTGTTTGAAGAAAATCCGCCCGGCGTCTTTTTATCCTTTCGGGCTGAAATAAAGATGTCCGAGATGTCTTCGAGGCCTCTGCCAAGACTTTTTCTTTCCATTGAAAAACACTCCCTTAAGGTATTTCGATCACGGAGTTTCTGCTTCCGTAAGAGTTGTCGACAAATTTGGAATTGTTTTTGTCTTCTACCCATTTGCCGTCAACGACAAACCTGTATTGATAGACGCCCGGTGCGAGAAAGAAACTCTTTGTCCATG
The DNA here is from genome assembly GCA_037381105.1 of Desulfobacterales bacterium. Classification (GTDB taxonomy): domain Bacteria; phylum Desulfobacterota; class Desulfobacteria; order Desulfobacterales; family UBA11574; genus UBA11574. The sequence goes on along the minus strand of JARRRC010000041.1, from coordinate 91 downwards.
TTCCGTCTTTTTTACGTTTCATGGTCGACGCATCAGCGGGAATCCAATTATTGAAATTCCCGACAATCTTTACGCTGGTAGCTTCCGGGGC
>JARRRC010000040.1:0-12626 GCA_037381105.1 Desulfobacterales bacterium | reverse complement strand
TTTTAACAAAGTGCTATGATACTCTATATTTGTCGGAAGATAAGAGATCATAGGTGATATCCGTTTAATCATTCATTCAAACATTAGGAAAGGAGTTCATCATGAGAAAAATCATACTGGTTTTATTTGCAGTTGTATTTATCGGAGCGGCCTTTTATTCAGTCGGGGTCGATGCACAGATGGGGCCGGGATACGGCTACGGCTATGGTATGGGCCCCGGTATGATGGGACCCGGCTACGGTTACGGGATGGGCCCCGGTATGATGGGACATGGATATGGTCCCGGATATGGCATGGGGCCCGGTATGATGGGACCCGGCTACGGTTACGGCTACGGGATGGGCCCCGGTATGATGGGACCCGGCTACGGTTACGGCCGGCAGTATGGTCCGCAATACGGACGCCAGTATCAGGAGCCCCAGGAACCCCTGGATCAAGACCAGGCCAAACAGGAAGTTGAAAATTACTTGAGTTCCTTGCGAAATCCCAACCTTAAACTGGGTAAAATCGAGGAAAAGGGCAATAACTATCAGTTCGATATTGAAACCAAAAATGGTTCCCTGGTGGATAAATTGCTTGTGAATAAATATACGGGGTGGATGCGGTCCGCATATTGATTCAAAGTCATTTTATTCGGTAGGAATAGATATTAGCCGGCAGACCTTCTTACAACCCGCTTCACGAGTGGCGTCATCGCGTTTTTCGTTTCCACTCGATTGGCAAAAAGGCGCGTGATGATAAAGCCGGCGATAAGGCCGACTACTGAAAACAAGAATATACCCATATTCGGACTTAAACCGATAAGGGGGGAAAGACTATTCCCCGAAAAAGCCCCCACAAGGAGCCCGATAACCGGAACCATGTAGACCATGAAAACGCATTTCAGTTGAGTCTTTGTGTCCAGGTAGAGCTCGACTTCATCCCCCTCACGGGCAGCGGCAAGATTTCTGGCTTTCACCCGCATCTGATCCCCGCCATCGATCATCTGGCAGTGGTCTTTATGGCCGCAATGGGCACAGGCGCTCTTTCGGCGAGTCTTAACCCACACCCATTCGTCTTCTGTGGTTTCAACGATACCGGTCTCCTGGGACATGATCACTCCTTAAGTTGATACGGCACGGCCAAAAACACTTTACCGGCCAGGTAGAGCCTTTCTTCTATTTTAAAAAAGAGGCTCTGTCTGCCGGTTAAACGTGTATTCCCTGCTCCTTTGGTTATTTGTTAAGGTATTTTTCAGGATTTTTTGAGAATGCTTCCTTGCAGCCGACTGCACAGAAATAGTAGGTTTTACCCTTATATTCGTAAGTCGCTGCTGCTTTCTTTTCATCGACATTCATTTTACAGACGGGATCAACGGCCATTTAAATCACCTCCTTTTAAAGTTAATGAAATGAACCGATTCATATTGGAATCTTTTCGGTTAAAAGGTTTTATCGAACATCAGCATTCTTTGCTTCCACTCCGGAACCGTATCTTCCATGCCGAGGGCCAAAGCAGGGGTTCGAAATCGTCTCAACCTCAGGGCATTGGATACCACCGTCACGGAGGAAAGCCCCATTGCAGCGGCGGCAAAGATAGGGTTGAGCAGTATGCCGAAAAAGGGAAAGAGCACCCCGGCAGCCACCGGAATCAGGATCGTGTTGTAGGCAAAGGCCCAGAACAGGTTCTCTTTAATGTTCCGGATCGTCGCCCGGCTTAACGCAATGGCCGTCAATACACCCCCCAGGTCTCCGCTGATCAGGGTGATGTCCGCCGACTCGATGGCAACATCGGTACCCGTGCCGATGGCAATGCCCACATCGGCCTGGGCCAGTGCAGGGGCATCGTTTATGCCGTCGCCGACCATGGCAACCTTTTTGCCCTCGGCTTGAAGTTTCTTGACTTCATCGGCCTTTCCATCCGGCAGGACTTCGGCCAAAACCCTGTCGATACCGATCTGCAGGGCAATGGCATCGGCGGTTCTCTTGTTATCTCCGGTAATCATGGCCACTTCGATGCCCATTTTGTGCAGCGCTTCCACGGCGGCCTTTGAATTCTGTTTTAAGGTATCGGCCACAGCCACAATGCCCGCCGGCTTGTTGTCGACGGCAACGAACATGGGCGTCTTGCCCTGGCTGGAAAACGCATCGGCTTTTTGCTCAAGATCCTTAAGATGAATCCCACGGTCCCGCATCAGCTTCAAATTGCCCAAAAGTACGGATTTTCCCTCGAGAGTTGCCTCGATACCGTGCCCGGCAATGGCGTTAAAATTCTCAGGACTAATGAGGGGAATATTCTTCTCCAGGGCCTGATTGACAATCGCTTCGCCCAACGGATGCTCGGAGCCCTTTTCAGCAGAAGCGCTGTACCGAAGAATCTCTTCTTCATTAAAATCCCCAAAAGCCGCGATATCTGTCACAGACGGCTTTCCCTCGGTCAGCGTGCCGGTCTTGTCCAAAACGATGGCCGTCAGCTTATGGGCCGTTTCCAGGGCTTCGCCTCCTCTTATAAGAACACCGGATACAGGGACAGGCAATGATCAGCACGGCCACAAAATTGAGCACTGCATAGGTCAGTGCCGGTGCCGGACCGAAAAAGTACCAGATGATAAAGGTAATGACAGCAGCACCGATCACCGCCGGCACGAAGTATCCGGCGATAATGTCCGCAAGCCGTGCAATGGGCGGCTTGGATCCCTGAGCATCTTCCACCATTTTGATGATTTGGGACAGCATGGTGTCCTTACCGACTTTGGTCGCCTCGAATTGGAAGGTTCCGGTCTTGTTGATGGTGGCGCCGATCACCGGATCGCCGGCCTGTTTTTCCACCGGTATGGACTCGCCGGTGACCATGGATTCGTCCACGGCAGAATGTCCCTGTTTCACAATACCGTCCACCGGAATCTTTTCTCCCGGCCGGACCACCACCCAATCTCCGATTTCAACCTGCTCTGCGGGGATATCCTCCTCCTGGCCGTTCCGGATAACCCGGGCTGTTTTGGCTTGAAGACCGATCAGCTTTTTAATGGCCTCCGATGTCTGCCCCTTGGCCCGAGCCTCTAAAAGCCTGCCCAGCAGGATGATCACAACGATGGCCCCTGCCGTATCGAAATACACATTCGGCGCCAGTCCCTGTGCCGAAAAAAACTGCGGAAAAAACATCGCCGTCACACTGTAAAGATAGGCGGATGAGGTTCCTACGGCAATCAGGGTATTCATATCCGCTGACCCGTGCTTGGCGCTTTTCCATGTGCCGGTGTAAAACTGCCACCCCACCCAGAACTGAATGGGGGTTTGGAAAATCAGCTGCAAATAAAAATTTATTTCACGATTCAGGTCATATAGCCGGTCTATTCCCAGGGCCTTCCAATATGCCAGCAAAAACACCGGAACCACCAGAACCAGCCCGGTAATAAACTTTCGTTTCAGCTTTTTAAATTCAGCTTTGCGGGCAGCCCGTTCCCGATCCACGATATCCTCTGTTTCAACCTGTCCGGTGTCCAGAATCTCGTAACCCGCATCCTTAACCGCATTTTTGAAATCATCCAGGGAAACCGCCCCGGGAACGTACTGAACGCTGGCCCTTTCCGTGGCAAAGTTAACGCTTGCCTTTATCACACCATCCAGTCCGCCGAGGGCGTTCTCCACTTTTTTCACACACGAAGCGCAGGACATGCCCTGGACAGGGAGCGTCACTTTTTCCATACCCGCATCATATCCCAGATCTTTTACCGTTCCGATCAGATCGCCCAGATGAACGCGGGAAGGATCAAACGTAACGGTGGCCTTTTCCGTGGCAAAATTTACATTGACATCTGAAATGCCGCTCATTCCGGACAGCCCTTTTTCGACTCTGGCAACGCAACTGGCACAACTCATACCGGTAACAGGAAATTCTACTTTTTTAAGATCTTGTGCAGATTGAACCGACGTTGGCTTTTTTTCCTGCGTATCATCCTTTAAATACTTGTCAGGAGACGCGTCAAACTTCTCCTTGCAGGCCGTGTTGCAAAAATAGAGGAATTGGCCCCGGTGCACGCTCATGGCCGCTGCTTGAGGAATCTCAATGGTCATGCCGCAAACAGGGTCCGTGGCTTCCCCCCATTGCCGACTATTTTGTATATATTTTTCCGGATCCTTGTCGAACACATCCCGGCAATACGTTGCGCAAAAATTGTATTCCTTTCCGTCATAGGTTGTCTTGGCCGGGGCGGAATCGGGATTTACAATCATGCCACATACCAGATCAACGGCCATATCTTTCACCTCCTCCACGGAACCCTCTGATTTCTATAATGATTTGTTTTCTTTCGTTTTATTAAATATTTTTATATAAGTATAGGATAAATCTGCAAAACACATTGTCAAGGCATTGCAGATTGATACCTTTGACTCAAACTAAATTCGTCTGTTTTTTTCAACTGCCGATCGTATTTGGCTGATCAAAGCAGACTGCGCCGGATTGAGTCGGGAATAGAATGAAAATGGTTTGAAGCGCGTGACGACATCGGATGATGGGTTGTTATTTTTGCTTGGGCAAAAGACCATTTATGGATAAACGCTGACGAATTCATAAGAAAACTATCCGGCCAGATCTTTTTTCTTGCTTTCAAACTCTTCTTTATCGATCTCGCCTCTGGCATAACGCTCCTTCAGAATTTCAAGGGAACGGTTGCTTCCGCTTCCATTTCTTTTATCACGACCGGTGGATTGAATCAGCCACCTGATAAGAAAAATCAGCCCCACCAGAATAAGAATCCAAAACACTATCATAAATATGTCTCCAAACCATCCCATGCCGTATCCACCCATCATCCCGGAACCTCTGCCCCATCCGCCATATCCGCCATATCTGCCATATCCTCCTTGAGCGTGAGCCTGAATGCTGGTTAAAAGGATTGAAAGAAACGGCACGAATGCCATAAGGTATGTAAATAGAGTTTTCACGGGTTTCATATTACACCTCCGGGAATATTTCTTCATCAATAACCGCCGCAACGAAAATAACGTTTATCTTCGGTTAAAAAGCAATCTTCGTGCCAATTATCCCTTCACTCTAAACCGATGATGAACCATCCTTAACGAGTGTCCATCCATAAATGAGGATATTTGTCTAAGATCCAGGCATGCGAAAAAAATAACCGCCCCGTTAAAATACCGGGACAAGAGGGCATATAATTGATATTCTGAGTATTATTTTTTGAGCATAACGCAGAAACTTGTCCGCCTCACCGCCAGCGGCATCTTCGACCGGCGGATTAAACAAAAAGACCATTTTGGGTGGACACTCGCTAATGCTAATAAATATATGCATGAATCTCAAGCGCGTCGAGTTCAAGTTTCGTTGTTTCTGCTGAACAAGTGGATATTTTTTACCCATTTGAATCGATTCAACCCGCCATCCTGGATATTTTCTATCCATTATCTTTTCGCAGCATATTCTTAATAATTTCACTTCCCTTTGATGACGAGCTTATTTTGAGTATCTACTATAATCTTTTCAAAGTGTTATCCATTGATTGCATTTTGCGTTGTGGTATTGGCATATGGTTTGCTTTTAAAAATGGACGGGCTCATGTTGCCAATTGATTGAAAGAGCATTAGTTTTAAAATGAATTTCACAAGTAGTACCATAATGAAACCAAAGAAAGGAATGATAAATTCGACTATAAAGAAAAAAAGGACCGGCTTATTGCCAAATTGCTTACAAAACATCCGTCGCTTTTTAGAAAATGGGTTCATCACTCAAAATTCATAAAATTCTCAGATTCTACATGGACTCCGTTTGACGGTGATGTCTCAAAATGCCGCCTGGCGCTGGTCACTACCGGCGGGGTGCATCTTAAATCACAAAAACCCTTTGATATGAAAGACCCCGCAGGCGACCCGACATTCAGGGAAATTCCGGCAGGCACACCTCCTGCAGATTTAACAATCACCCATAATTACTATGACCATAGCGATGCCGATAAAGATATCAATGTTATCTTTCCGATAGAACGAGTTCAGGAATTAAAGCAATCCAATGAAATCGGTGACGTTAATTATCGACACTTTTCTTTCATGGGACACATTATGCATCATCACCTTAAAACGCTGATGAAAGAAACTGCACCCCGTGTTGCAGCCGCTTTAAAATCGGATAAAGTCGATATCGTGATTTTAACACCTGCCTGAGGGATCTGCAATCAGTCCGTGGGGCTGATCCAGCGAACGATAGAGGCATCAGGGATTGCCACCATTTCCATAAGCCTGTCCAAAGATATCAGCCGAAAGGTATTACCCCCGAGAGCCGTTTACACCGGTTTACCACTCGGTCATCCGATCGCTTTTCCCGGAGAAACCTTCCGTCAAAAACAGATTCTGCGTCTGTTGCTGGAATATCTGAAAAAAATGAAGTCCCCGGGCACTATCGCAGAACTTGATTTGACCGAAAGCGACGACAGCCCTGTGACATGCGACATCTGCATGTTTGGTTAATGGAATCTTTTTTGAACCATCATGGATAACCTGACCTTGCAATACACCCGAATCTTCAAAATCGGTTATGTCCTCAATAATAAATGGATAATCATCGAGTTTATCGGCAAAGGCGCCATGGGCGAGGTTTATCGCGCCCATCAGCTGAACCTGAAACGGGATGTGGCCATAAAGGTTATTTCTCAGGAAATGCTCGAAACGTTGGAAGATGATCCTGAAGAAATCGAAACCATACTTCAAAGATTCCGGCGCGAAGTTCAGGCCATGGCCCGGGTTCGGCATCCAAAAGTTTTGCAAATTTTCGATTACGGCTCTGCCGTCGTACATAAAAACGGCCATGATATCCCCGTGGAATACATCGCAATGGAATACATTCCCGGGGCGACTTTGCGCTTTACCATGTCCGAAGAAGGGTTTTACCCTGAGCAGAATCTGATTGCGGCATGGATTTCTGATTATTTTCTGCCATTATTGGAAGGGGTTGAAGCCATTCACGCCGGAAATATTGCCCACCGTGATCTCAAGCCCGAAAATATTCTCATGGATGGAAAAACTCCCAAGATTGCCGACTTCGGTTTGGCCTGTTCTATCTGCATGCAGCCCGTAACCCGCTCTTTAGACGTCAAAGGAACCCCGGCATATATGTCGCCGGAGCATTTTTTTGATTTTAAAAATGCGGATCAACAAAGCGACATTTACGCTTTGGGCAAAATCCTTTACGAAGCCGTTGACGGCAAGATCACTTCAAAGGTCCTTCCCTTTAAAAGTGCCTCCCTAGCAAATCCGGATACCCCTTTTTTTCAAAAACTGGACCAAATCATTCAAAATGGTACGGCCGAGTACAAAAAGGACCGATTAAAATCAGTGGGTGATTTGAGAATTGCCATTTTGGAAGCGTTAAACATCCTGAAAACCCAAACCGTTCCCGTCAGACCCATAGCTCCCAAGCCCCTCCCCCTGTTTTATCAGCCCCGGTTTATTTGGACAGGTATTTTCATTGCTGTTTTGTCCATGGGGGCGATGGGTCTTTGGCACCTGATGGGTAATCCCGGAGAAAAAGAAGCGCTTTTGAAAAATCGGGAAGCTATCCGGATGACGTTGCCGCCATCCGGTTCCGCAGGGTCTTTAACGTCGAAGACCGCAACAACCGAAACCCCTGCCCCCTTGATCTTGGGCAAAGACGGCATCACCATGCATTTTATTCCCGGTGGAGACCTCAAGACCGAAAGCAAAGACTCGAAAAATACGGAAAAAACCATTCGGATTCCTCCATTTTATATGGATGAAAAAATGGTGACCAATCATCATTTTGCCGATTTCTTAAATGAAATGAAAAACAGACTGGTGGTTGAAAACGGCGTGGTAAAACATAACGATGAAATCTGGCTCTATCTGGGAGAAGGCACCGAATCGGACAATCCGATTATTTTTAAACATGATCGATTCCATTTGAGAGATGCCGCATACGCACCATACCCGGTTAACCGTGTGACATGGTACGGCGCATCCGCCTATGCCCGTTATTACGGCAAACGACTTCTGACGGAGTTTGAGTGGGAATATGTGGTTTCAAATCACATGATAACCGGCAAACAACCGTCGAGGGAAAAATCGGATAACGCTCAAATCAACACCGACAAAACATCAACCGGCAGCCAAATGAAAAACCATATGATGGACATGGGCGCGACATTCGACATCGGTATAGACCAGTCAAAAACATCTGCGCTTAAGAAACCCGGAAAAAATTTCAAGGAATGGATTATTCGGAAGGATATGGGTCAGGTAAGCATCTATGAAGATAAATCCAAAGAAAATATTATCTATCCAAGTCTTGTGGTGGCAACGTCCCAATATCCAGATCAACCATTTAAAAACTTCCGGTATCCGTGGGAAGCCTTCTCTGATGTCGGTTTCCGGTGTGCCGTAAGCTTGGGAAACGAACACTGATTTGTTTTTTTATCCCAATCGATCAAGACGCGATCTTGACAATCTTTTTAAAAGTACCACATTGTGTTAAAAAATTAAATGTAAATAGTTGATAAGATATTTTTATAAGTTAGACGAATGCTCCCAATGGGTCTTTGACCGAAAAAGGGGGGGTTTCATGAAAAAGTTATTAACGGCTGCTGTTGTTTTCGTCTGTTGTATTGCCGTACCGGCCTGGGGGTACAATGCCGAGTATTTTTATAAACTTGGACTGGACAGCAATTTGGCAAACACAAAGATCAACTATTTCACCAGGGCCATTGAATTGAATCCTGCATTGTCCGCCGCCTATGAACAACGGGGGATGCTCTATTATTTCCAGGGGCATTACACAAAAACGATTCGCGATTTTCTGAAAGTCACCCGGTTGAGCCCTGACAATGAAAACGGCTATGCCATGCTGGGAATCGCTTATTTTAAAGAGAACGACTATAACAATGCGATATCCAATTTGAACAAGGCCATTGAATTAAAGCCAGAGGTGGCCATGGCTTATGGTTATCGGGCGGAAGCGTACCGTCGAAAAGGGATGTTGAATCTTGCGGTTCAGGATGCCACCAGAGCGATCGAAATCGGTCCCAGCAAACGGACTATCGGCAAGGCTTATTCGACACGAGCCAAGGCATATAAAGCATTAGGAGAGAACGAAAAAGCCGAGGCTGATTTAAAAAAAGCGGTAAACTTGGATCCTGCATATGATATTTACAAATCCTTTACCACCACCGAGTTCCTTGCAGATTCCGCCGGCCGGTCCGGCAGTGTAAACGGCATTGGATGGATGGGAGCGGCGGGTTTGATTGCAATATCTTTTGTGGTGATTTTTAAACTGGCGTTGCGGCCGCCCAGAAAGGACGATGAAGATAGCGATTCCTGACAATTCTTTTTTTCGTTGAAAAAATTTGTACTCGATTATTGCTATTGCCGATTTCTAAAAGACATTTCCTGAATTCTCGACAGCTAAAAAACAACCGGTTGAATATAGTAGCAAAATAGAATTTCTTTCTATCAGCTTCTAATTGGAACGATATTTGCTAATATTTTTTTACAGTGAAAATTGATGTTTTTTGTGGATAAATATTGATAAAAATGCGTCGTTTTAAGTTGAAATATAGAAACCGTGAATTATGTTATGATTAAATCAAAACGAAATTCTGATTGATTCATTCGGATCGTAAATAATTCGCATACCCAGGGCATCTTTTAACAGAGACCTCTAAAAAATGAGCTGCCCGTTTCTTTATGGTAATATACACTTTCGAAAAGGAATATTTAGGAGAGAGATGGAGGCTATGAAAAAAATATATAAGGTTATCCCAGTCATATTTATGATTGGACTTTTGATAATCGCCGGATGGTCAAAGCCAGCCTCTCAAGCTTTCGCCTTTGACGGCAATGCCGCGAAATATTACGACATGGGCATGAAAACCTCATTGGCCTACAAAAAGATCAAATATTTTACCATTGCCTTGGAGTTAAATCCTAATTTTGCACCTGCCTATGAAGAGCGCGGTTTGAACTATTATTTCCAGGGAAAATACCACAAGGTCATCGAGGATTTTACCCATTATGTTCATCTGGTTCCTCATAAAGCCGACGCCTACCGAATGCTGGGGATAGCGTATCTCAAAACCGGAAGTTATGAGAAGGCCATTAGCAACTTTAACAAAGCCCTCAAGCTGGAACCGAACATGCCTAAAGTGTTCAGCTACCAGGCGGAAGCCTATCAGTTGAGCGGCCATCCTCATAAAGCGATTAAGGATGCGGACAAAGCCATTGAGTCCGAAAAGGATCAGCAAATATTAGCCGATGTATACCGGACCCGAGGCAAAGCATATCAGGCGTTAGGCCAAAAGCAACTGGCGAACGCCGATTTTAATCGGGCAACACAAATCGATCCCCGCTATTGGTTTTACCGTTATATTTCCGGATATGCCAATCTCGAAGAAATGAGAAGAGCTGGCCTCATCGGCATGATCGCAATAGCGTTTGTGTTTATCTTCAGCCTGAAATTAAAACCTCCCAAAAAAGACGATTAGCACTTAGAGGATATTATCAGCTTTCCCTGTTTATCAACCGGGTACCTTTTTTATAGATGTTTTCCGGAAACGGGCAGGATTTTCGTTTGTTCCTATCGATATGTACCCCCACCAGCTCACACGACGCAATTTCTCTCTGGGTTTCTGAATTGAACATGACATGAATAAAACGGATGGACTTTTCCTTCATCTCGAGCACTCTCGATTTAATGACCAGTAAATCTCCGGCCAAAGCTTCTTCCTTGTATTTTATGATTTGTTCCACGGCAGCCATTCCTTTGTTGTTATTTTGGATATATGCTGACGTAATACCCAGATTGGAAAAGAGATGCCATGTTGCCGAATCGAATTTTGCAACATACCACTGGACATTCATATGTCCCATGTGATCCATGTGAAAGGGATAGACTACACCTCTGTATGTTTCAATCACAATGCCTCCAAATGCATATTTAGTGATTCGGTTTATATATATTATCGAATCAGGCCGCTAGTATTTTGCCGATGCTCCTTGCCTTTTCAAGAACTTCCGGTTGCCCGAGGATGTCGTCCTTATCCCTTGTCCCGGCGGCGATAATGGGTTCCATCACATCGTAATGCAAAAAAGAAAACAACTTCTCAAGATAGTCAAAATAAATTTGAAAGGCTTTTGGATCTGCATTACCCTGGGTGAAAGCCAACACAATCCTTTTCTTCCCTTTCAGACGGGTGGAAAAATCGGGTTTGATGAATGCCACCAGACGGTCCAGAAACGTTTTTGCCTGAGCGCTTAATTGCCACATATACACCGGAGACCCTAAAATCATGACGTCAGCACTCTGTATCTCATCGTAGAGTATCCGCATATCATCATGAATACCGCAAACCCCTTTTTCTCTGCAAACGATACATCCATCGCAAGGAGAGATCTTCATTTTGGCGAGTTTATAAAACCGGGTCTCCATTCCATTTGAAGCAGCACCTTCAAGAATCGCATGAACCAGTTTTTCAGTGTTTCCATTATCTCTCGGGCTTGCATCAAGTCCCAATATCTTCATCGTGACCATTCCTCCTGTCGGTTTGAATTTTTTCATTGATTATAACACAAGTTTCGCACCTCAATTTTCAGCAAAGCTGGTAGTTGTACAGGGGTGTGATAACTGAACCCCTAAAATTGTGATAAGTGACCGGCAAAAAAATTTACAACTGGTTTACAATATCCAAAAATGTGTCGTTTTTCAATGGATTCCAACCTTACAGGAAGTCTAAAAATAAACCTCTCATATTGACGTCTTTCTTCCATTGGAAGCACCTTCTTAGCCAAAAGAAATCTCTTCTAAAGTGATGTATGATCTTTCGGTAAGTGAGGCAAAACCTCAAGGCACCCGAATACCGGCCAAGCGGAGAGTTTCCACCACTGATTGCACTTTAGGCAGTGTAATACAAGCACATGGACTCCTGCTCCATCGGGTCTTCTCCCTGCAAACATCAGGTGCTTATGAGGTTTAATCACATTATCTATATAAGGGAGGGGGTCAATAGCACCACTCCAGTAGTTCCATTCCTTTATGCGGTTTTTGAATTGATGGCAATCTTGACAAATTTTCATGATCATACCCTTAATATTTTAATGCCTCTTGGTTTAAACTTCAGTAATAAAGGATAGTTAATGGCCAACTTAATTATTGGCGACATTAAAATACCCTTCGCAATTTTCAGCAATCTCTATTTCTTTGCCGTTGGTTATTTTTATCTTTTTTTGAGACTCCTTTTTATCAATATTACCCAACATGAAAAATAGACAGTAACCTGAATGCTCCAGTGTCGGATTAGGATTGTTGACGAAGAAAGCACAATTATTGCAGCTTCGAGTCATATCGTATCCTGCTTCGTGAAAGCCAATTTTTGTTTGTCTTGCCATCACCTCGAATATAAGACCTTAACAACGCGTATCAATTTTAACATCTTACTTTCCCAATTCTCACAAGTATCATCTGATTTTACAGAGTTAAGATCGTTATAAAAATCGCAACATGGGAACTTATTTTCAGATTCGGGCTGAACAAGATTTTCATTTGGACAGGGATCAGGTTTGTAGTACCAACAGTTTTTACATATCTTAATTTCAAGCCTTCCATTATTTGACATTATATTGCTTGTCATG
>JARRRC010000039.1:0-10192 GCA_037381105.1 Desulfobacterales bacterium | reverse complement strand
CAGTTTTTTTCCGAGATCAATAACGGTGACAATTTCACCTCGCAAATTCAAAATTCCCAAGACATATTCCGGAGCCTGAGGTACTCTTGTCATCTCGATAAGCTTATTAATTTCTTGAACTTTTAATATATCCATCCCGCACAAAGCTTCTCCGACAAAAAAAGTCGCCAATTCTACATTATCCTTGTGTCCGTCATGTTGAGACGATTGTTGCATTACACCCCCCCTTATTGGGTTAATTAGAACCTATCTCAAAAACAATCTAAATATACTACTCTTTGGCTACTATATTTTAAACTTGCCCACCATCTCATTCAACTTTGCACCCATCTTGGTCAGCTCTTCCGCACTGAGATTAACCTGGGCACTGCTGTTGGACATCTCGGCCGCCGATTGATTGACGCCGGCAATGTCATTTGCAATTTCGCCGGCCACATTTGAACTCTGTGCAACATTTTCATTCACTTCCTGAATTCCCCGGGAGGCCTGTGCGACATTTCCGGCAATTTCTTTGGTGGTGACCGACTGTTCTTCCACCGCAGTAGCGATGGTCGAAACAATTTCATTGACATCATTGATAATTTTCGAAATCTGGTTGATTTCGGACACCGTGGCGTCCGTAGATCCCTGAATGGCGCTGATTTTCTCCTTGATTTCCAATGTTGCCCCGGCGGTTTGCTTGGCAAGATCTTTGATCTCATTGGCCACAACGGCAAACCCCCTTCCGGCCTCACCGGCCCGTGCAGCCTCGATGGTCGCGTTCAATGCCAGCAAATTGACCTGTTCGGAAATATCGGTGATGGTCTCAATCACCTTTCCGATTTCTTTTGCTGCATTGCCCAGTTCATCGACATTTTTCGAAGCACTTTTGGTCTGAACCACCGCATCGGATGTGATGTTGCTGGCCCTATCGGAGTTTTGCGCGATTTCATTGATGGTGGATGTCATTTCTTCTGCCGCCGATGCCACCATACCGATATTTGTCGCCGCCTCTTCCATTGCTGCGGCCACGGAATGCATATTGGAGCTCATCTGCTCTGATGCCGCGGCAACGGTGTTCGATTTTCCGGCCATGTCTTCGGCCCCCCCGGACATCTGGGCCGAAAGGCTGGACAGATCATTAGAAGAACTGTTCAGCTTTTGACTGTCTTTTGCAATATCCTTGACAATATTGGCCACCCGTGTCACGAACGTGTTGATCCATGCCGCCATTTTATCGAGTTCATCCTGAAGAACGCCTTTGGCTACCGGGCACTGTACGCACGATTTAAATTCTCCGGAAGTGAGACATCGGCATTGAATTTCTCCCGGCGCATTTGATCCGATCTCCTGCCAGCAGCTCAATTGCTTTCCAAAAGCCGGACAATCGGTATGCTTGCATTTCCGCAATGCCGAGCAGTTGACCTTTTGCATGGGAATGCGCTGCGTCAGGTCGCCTTTGAGCACCATCTCTCTGACGGTATCATAGGATTTTTTGATCGGCTTGTTCACCAGTTTTTCCACTAAAAAATAGAGCAGCGGCGCATATATCAATAAAAATGCAAGACCGATGGCGATATTGCTTAAAGCCGCCCCTTGGTGGGAATTCTTGACCGTAAACGTCGCGACAATTAAGATGATCATGACAACCACGGTCGTCAACAGTTTTGCTTTCGTCGTCCGAATGTTAACCATCTCCTTTCTCCTTGTTTGGTGTTCATCATAGGTTTTTAAACCGCTTCTATATCCTGAATTTACCTACCATTTCATTTAATTTTTTGGCCAAACCGGCAAGTTCTTCGGCACTCATTGCCACTTGGCTGCTGTTCGTCGACATTTCATCGACCGATCGACTGACGCCGACGATATCATTTGCAATCTCATCGGCTGCGGCAGAGCTTGCTGCAACATTTTCATTGACTTCCTGAATTCCCTGTGACGTCTGTGCAACATTACCGGCAATTTCTCTGGTGGTGACCGACTGCTCTTCCACTGATGTGGCGATGCTGGAAACAATCTCATTGACGTTATTAATGACCTTTGAAATCTGATCGATTTCCATGACCGTTGCATCGGTTGCCCCTTGAATGGCACCGATCTTCTCTTTGATCTCCTGGGTGGCCTCTGCAGTCTGCTTGGCAAGATCTTTGATCTCATTGGCCACAACGGCAAACCCCTTACCGGCCTCGCCGGCCCTTGCAGCTTCGATGGTAGCATTTAACGCCAGCAGATTGACCTGCTCTGAAATCTCGGTAATGGCTTCGACCACTTTGCCGATCTCATTGGCCGCACTGCCGAGTTCGTCAACTTTGCTTGAAGTGCTTTGGGTCTGAATCACGGCTCCACCGGTAATATGACTCGCTTTTTCCGAATTTTGTGCGATTTCGTTAATGGTGGCGGTCATTTCTTCTGCGGCATTCGCAACCATGTTTACATTATCAGCCGCCTGTCCCATCTTTGCGGCAACTGAATTCATATTTCCACTCATCTTTTCAGCGGCCGAAGCAGCAGTATTTGATTTTCCAGACATGTTGCCTGCACCTTCCGACATCTTTCCGGAAAGCTCAGAAAGATTCGCGGAAGATGAACGCAACATGTTCGCATTGTCGGCAATATCATTAATGATTCCTTGCAGTTTTTTCATGAAAACGTTGAACCATTTTGAAAGCTCGCCGACTTCATCTTCACTTTTGATTTCGAGCCGTTTTGTAAGATCTCCCTCACCTTGTGCAATATCTTTAACAATTTCTATGGTGCTCTTGATCGGCCGGCTTACAATACGCGATAATGATAAATAAATGACCCCACAAAGAATGATGACACTGATGAGTCCTGAACAAACGAGCATAACGACAATCGATTTCACGGCTTTTGTTTCTGCATTTTTCGTGTTATCGATCATCTTTTCAATTCGCGTTGAAAGATTTTCCATCTCTGTTTTGACATTTGAAAAATTAAGACCCACCTCCACAAAGCCAACGGTTTCTTTATCGAATTTTATCGGACGGCTGACGATATTGACATCCTTATTTTCAGGAACTTTTTTGGTTAATATTTTCTTGTCCTTGTCGTAAAAACTCACAAAAAGGATGTCCGGATCTTTGGCGCTGTTGTCGGCAGTCTGTTCGAGCGTTTCAAAATCGTAGCCGACGATCAGGCTGGATGCATTTTGAGCCATTAAATTGGCGATGGATTCACCTTTTCGAATTATCGAATTATTGAGCATTTGTTCTTCGTTTGACTTTTCGGTTTTCAGCAGATCGATAAAACTTTGAACCTCTTTGGATTGAGAACTTTTAACGGCACTGATGACGGCCGTTGCCAATCCCGCCATCAAAATAATGGTCAATGCCGAAACAATGGTTATAAACTTGGTTGTGATGCTGTTTCTTTTCATTCTTACTCCCCGAATCTACCGTATTTTATGGTTTTCAAACATTCCGTCACCTGCTCATAATCGAGCGGTTCCGTCCATCCTACGATCTTGGCGGCCTTCGCAGCCGTTGAATCTTCGGGCATTTCTTTCAGTGCGGCAGCCACTTTCCGGGCAAGATTGGATGACGTATTCTTACAGGCAGCCATGGGCCACTCCGGATAGAGTCTTGTGCTGTGAACAAACGGAAAATCATCCTTGATTTGATGGATGATCCTGAATTCACTCATTTTGATCGTGCCTTCTTCTTGCATCCGCTCCAGGGTGTCGGATCGAACCGTGCCCACATCAACCGTTCCATTTTGAACTGCCAGAACCACATTGTCATGTTTTTGCCCTTCCAAAAATGCGGAGAAGTCGGTTTTAGGATCGATTCCATTTTCTACCAAAAGACGCCACACCATGTGTCCCCCGCCAAACGATGAGTATTTTACGCACATGAACTTTTTACCTTTAATCTGTGAAAGTTTTTTGATATTGCTGTCACTGCGCACGAAAAGAACCCCGCCGAACTGTTTTAATGCTTTTCCTCTTCTTGAATTGATCATCGTTGTAATAGCGTGTACGCCGTATGCTTTCTTCATCGTGACATAAAATGCCGGGTTTGCCAGCAAAAAGTCGACCTTTCCGGATTTTACAACCGGTTCGATCGCCGTAAATTTAAGCGGTATGACGGTAAATTTCTCGCCAAGTTTTTCACTTAAATATGCACTGGTTGCACCCCATTTTTTCATGCACGTCGGCGCACCCCTTTTGGCCAGAACACCGATTTTATAGCCGGCTTGTGCCTGCACCGAAACCGAGAAGCAAAAAATGAATGCAACCAACAAAATTTTCAACTTTAATTCGTCTTTTTTCATTATTATACCAATCCCTTTTTTTAATGTTTTGAAACCACTTCTAGCCATCTGACGTTGAAAAACGGCAGAATACGGACATTCCTTTCCTCCTTTCCTTCTTAAGCGTTTTAACCAACGGTCATTGACTATACTTTGAATTTTCCTACCAGCTCGTTCAATTTCTCCGATAGTTTTGCCAGTTCTTCGGCGCTGATGTTTACCTGGGCACTGCTGGTGGTGATCTCTCCGGCAGCATGGTTGACATCGACGATATCTTTGGCTATTTCTCCGGCGACATTCGAACTTTGAGCGATATTCACGTTGACTTCCTGAATTCCCTGGGAAGCCTGGGCCACATTTTCGGCAATATCTCTGGTAGTGATCGATTGTTCTTCCACCGCCGAGGCAATGGTGGAAACAATATCATTGACCTCATTGATCACCGTCGAAATTTGGCCGATCTCCGTAACAGTTCCCTCGGTGGATCCTTGGATCGCGCCGATCTTTCCTTTGATCTCCTGGGTAGCCTCGGCGGTCTGCTTGGCAAGATCTTTGATCTCATTGGCCACAACGGCAAACCCTTTACCGGCCTCGCCGGCCCGAGCAGCCTCAATGGTTGCGTTCAACGCCAGCAGGTTAACCTGTTCGGAGATTTCAGTAATGGTCTCAACGACCTTGCCGATTTCCACGGCGGCAGCGCCCAATTCGTCAACCTTATTCGACGCACTCTGGGTTTGCGTAACGGCTTTTCCCGTAATCTGGCTTGCTTTTTCGGAATTCTTTGCGATTTCATTAATGGTTGCGGTCATCTCTTCG
Source organism: Desulfobacterales bacterium (assembly GCA_037381105.1). GTDB lineage: Bacteria > Desulfobacterota > Desulfobacteria > Desulfobacterales > UBA11574 > UBA11574. The sequence goes on along the minus strand of JARRRC010000039.1, from coordinate 5,125 downwards.
GCGGCGCTGGCCACCATGTTGACGTTCATTGCCGCCTGCTCCGTTGATGAAGCAACGGAATTCATATTTGAACTCATTTCTTCTCCGGCCGAAGCAACCACATTGGCCTTTTCAGAGGTATGCTCCGCACCGGACGTCATCTGTTGCGAAATTTCGGACAATTCTCTGGATGCGTCTTTTACCAGATTCGCATTTTGAACGACATCTTTGATAATCTTTTGTATCGTATCTATAAATTTATTGAACCACTCGGCCATCTCACCCACTTCATCTTTTGTTTCCACTTTCAATCGCCGAGTCAGATCTCCTTCACCTTGTGCAATATCTTTGAGCATATCACCGGCGTTTTTGATCGGTCCGCTGATTTTTCGTGCAATATACATATTTATGACAGCGCCAAGCACCAATAGAATTACGATGACACCAATTAAAATATTCCTCTGGGCGGCGATTTCGGATTTTATTTCCTTTGTTTTCAAGATCTCGACGGCTTTGATATCGTCCAGATACACGCCGGTGCCTACAATCCAGTTCCAGGGCTTGAAAAGCTTAACATACGACAGCTTCGGAACCGGTTTGTCATGTCCGGGTTTCGGCCACATATATTCCACAAATCCTTCTCCCTTTTCACGGCATACTTTAACGAACTCATTAAAGAGATGCTTGCCGTTGGGATCTTTGAAATCAGATAAATCCCGGCCGTTCAATTCCGGCTTAAAGGGATGCATGACCATTTTCGGATGCATATCATTGATCCAGAAATAATCTTTTCCTTCGGAGCCGTAGCGCAACGCACCGATCTCTTTTTTTGCGTCTTCCATGAATGGAGTTTCCGTGATCTTTGAATCATGTGACGAACGGTATTTTAAATCCATAATGGCATAGGTATTTTTTACAAGATCCTTCAATTTCTCTTTTTTACCCGCCATCATCATTGCCTTTACAGAAGCAACTTCCTCTTCTCCTCGTTTGCCCAGAGAATGTATCGACAGTATCAGGCTGATAATGCCCATCAACAGCAGCCCTGACAATGAGAAAAAAATGATTTTTTTATTGATGTTCATATCTTTCCCTTTTTAAATTATTTTAGATTCAGCAATTGCAGTGATTAGGAATTCGCATGAAGCAGATCATGAACGCTTCGCATAAGCTTATCCCTGTCCATTTTGATCTGGTAGTCATTAATGCCAACAGCTTCTCCCATGGCGATATCTTCTTCTCCGGCCATGGTTGTCAATGCAATGATCGGCATTTTTGAGAAGCGAGAGTCATTTCTAATTTTTTCGGAAAGTTCGTAACCGTCAAGATTCGGCATTTCTATATCTGTTACGACAAGCGCTATATTATCGGAATGCTCCTGAAGCATATTCCATGCTTCAACTCCGTCTACGGCTCCGATAACAGCGTATCCTTCTTCTTCCATAAATCCTTTGACCTGGTTTCTGAAAAAATTGGAATCTTCGGCATATAGAATGGTGGCGGCTTTCCCTTCAACAGTCTGAAACGTTTCTCTTTCCGGAAACCACTGAGGATTCAGGGTGTGCACCAAGCCGTATACATCGACCAGTAAAGTGGTGTGATCGCCGATGATGGCCGATCCTAAGATACCTTTCTGCTTCAATGTTTCGTCATCGACTTCAACGGCGATTTCCTTTGCATCGACCGGACCAACAGCCATAATGCCGACTTCTTTGCCTGCAATGTTAATCACGATCACCAAAAGATCCTCTTTTCGTGTTATGGGTTTCACCTTGGCCACCTGATCGATGCTGAATAATGCCAGACTGCCGTCGCGATATTTCATCACCTTCTTCCCTCCGACCTCCTCGATGTCCGTTTCTTTTATTTTCTCAATGCGTTCGACATGATTAATCGGAATGGCAAACTGTTCGTCTTCGGAACTCCTGAAAAGCAGTATAGAATGCCTGTCTCCAATTGATTTTTCGTCTTCTTTATACTCAACGGACACTTCAGTCGCTCTTTTTGTGCCTTCTACCGAAGCCAAACCGGCCATATGTGCAAGATTTCCAACATCCAGTATAAGGGCGACCCGCCCGTCGCCCATGATGGTCGCACCTGCATATTCTTTACACATTTTAAGATGGCGTCCCAGCGGTTTAACCACAATTTCTTCGGAATCGTTCAACTCGTCTACCACGAGCCCGTATTTCATTGCGCCCGTGGAAACAACAACGATATTCAAGGCACTTGATGCATGGTAGCGCCGGTCTATCGGATTCCTTTGTATTTCTTTAGAGGGATTTCCCGGATCTTTCTTTTCTTCGGATTCAAGTGTTGATTCCGAAACATCCGCACAAAGATCATCCTTGGTAAAATGCGGGCTTTTTTTGGATCTTCGATCAGAAATTCTTTGACGCCGGTCCTTACAAACGAATCCATTATCCGGATCAGCGTAAATCGACTCGATCCCGATCACGTCGGCGAGTTTAATCAAAGGTAAAAGGTTGCCGCGCAGCCTCACCACTTCGGCATCTCCAACGATTTCCACCCGGTCTTTCACTTGATGGGCGGGAATCCTCAAAAGCTCTTCCAAATTGACCTGCGGAATGGCATATCGATCTCCTCCGGCAACAATAATTTGACTGGGAATAATGGCCAACGTCAGCGGCAGCTTTATTCGAATCGTTGTCCCCTCACCGAGTTTGGCGTCAATGTCGATCACGCCGCCCAGTCTGTCCAAATTCGTTTTGACCACATCCATACCGACGCCGCGTCCGGATACGTCGGTCACTTTTTCAGCCGTTGAAAAACCCGGCATAAAAATGAGGTTTATTTTTTCCTTTTCAGACATCATCCTGACCTGATCTTCGGTAATCAGCCCCTTGGCAACTGCGGTTCCTGCAAGTTTTTGACCATCCAACCCCTTTCCATCGTCGGAAATTTCAATATTGACCTGTCCCGCTTCATGATAGGCTTTTAGGATGATTTTTCCCGTGGGATTTTTTCCGATTTTCTCTCGATCTTCAGGAAGTTCAATCCCGTGATCCACAGAATTTCTCACCAGATGGGTTAAAGGATCTCCTATGGCTTCTATGATGGTTTTATCCAACTCGACCTCTTTGCCGATCAAGGACAAATCCACCATTTTCCCTAAATTTCCTGCCAGATCACGAACAACACGCGGAAATTTATTGAATACGATTCCGATGTTCTGCATCCGGGTGAGCATGATGGCTTCCTGAAGCTCAGATGTAATCAGGTCTATTCTCTGGCCCGAAGTTTCCGCGGCTCTCGGATCGCCGGAAGAGATGGCCTGGAGAAGTTGATTTCTGCTTAAAACCAGTTCCCCGGCCAGGTTCATCAGTGTGTCCAGAAGGCTCACATTAACTCTCAAACTGGTATCGGAAGCCCCTTTGATTGCTTTTATGTCTTCGGTATCCGTCATCAGCGGACTCTCTTTTTCCATATCCTCATCAATCGAACTTCCCATGGATGCATTTTCCGGGATGCCGCTTTCCATTGTCGCGGAATCATCGGCGTTGAACGCATTTGCCGGGTGATGATCAAGGGTCTGAGCATCTTCGGCGGTGTCGGGATATTGGGTTATGGACCTGATCCGCAGATCTTCGGTCAGTTCGAAGATCTGTTTTTCATCAATCTCAAAGAGCAAATTGATGTCATTCGGTCCTAATACACTTGCGAACAGGATGATGAGCGGAAATCGGCCCGGAAGTTTTTCTTTGCCAAGCAAACCGACGGCGTCCATTTCAATCTGCTTCTCAAGAATCTTCCCGGTAGACTCAATTTCACCGATAAAATCTATGACCGTTTTATTTTTTTCATGGACATCATGAATCAAATCGATTCGAATCAGATAGATATTTTTTCCGCCTTTTCTGCCATCGGATATCAATTCTTGCGTAATTTCAAATCCGCCGGTCTGATCCGGAAATGAAATATAGACGGGTTCCGAGGGACCGTCTGCCTTCTCGGTTTCTGGTTCTACTGCTGTATCTTTTTGTAAAGACGCCGCATTTGCAATCGAAACCAGCGATTCAATATGATGGGATATATCGATATCGTTGCTTTGGGCGATATTGTTAATGAGCTCCACCAATACGTCCGATGCCGATAACAGTATGTTGATAATTTCCGGGGTGGGAACCATTTCCCGGCCTCGAATTTTTCCTAAAATATTTTCCATCTCATGGGTAAGGTTTTTGATGTTGGTAAGTCCCATGAAACCGGCCCCGCCTTTTATGGAATGTGCTGCGCGGTAAACTTTATTTACCAAATTTTCATTGATATCTGCGCCGCCTGCCTCGATGGCCAGCAGGTCATTTTGAATATCCGCCAAATGTTCCAGGGACTCATCGATAAATATCTGCATGGTTTCATCAAACTGAATGCTCATGTAAAACCTCCTGGTTGAGAAATGCCGCTAAATGTGTGCCTAATTATTTCTAAATCTTGTTGAAATTTTAATGTATTAACAGATCTTTTTTTATGCCTTATAAACTCATTATTCCAACCTTCCAATATTCCAATATTCCGACTGGGGCGCTGCCCCTAAATCCATATTCTTAGCCCTGATCGACGAAAAACTCGATTAGGAGTTGTTCACTATCCGTTATTCAATTTCAAAATGCGCGTTTAATCCCAAGGCATCGAAAAGGTCATCAATCTCATCCGGAATATTCTTCAACACCAGTTTTGTTCCGGCATTGCACATGGTGTTGTGAGTGGCTGCAATAACACTGAGACCAACAGGATCAACGGATTTTACATTTTTAAAGTCCAGTGTGAGTTCGCCGATATCTTGACCTATGGTTTTAAGCAGCTTATTATTCAAGGCTTCGGCTTTTTCTGCGACGATATCCCTGCCGGGCCGAACAATTTTCTTTGTCTGTTTCTTGGTTTTCTTTCCCATTGTTTTTCACACTTTCCATCTCATTGGATGATTTTGACGGCTATTTGAGGCCAAAAACACAGCATTCCAAACTCAGCGACTTCAAAATGTATGCCATTGGTTGAAAATTATCGCTAAAAATTAAGGATGAGGCCATGATATAGAATTTTTTATGATAAACACGCTGGATGTCATGAACAGGCTCGCTCGCTACCATGATTTCATGACATCTACTTGTTTACCATGATCACCGAT
>JARRRC010000038.1:0-11810 GCA_037381105.1 Desulfobacterales bacterium | reverse complement strand
TTCCGCTTCACTCTGATATCTTCGTGTCTGCTCATTTCAGCGATTTAGTAGCGTTGGCATTCCTGCCCCTTAAGCGTTCTCCCTCAAAAAACATGCGGTAGCCGTGGTCTCCCCCACCATTAAACCACTGAAATAACAAAGCCGCTCCGCCAATATCGTTCAATGGGAGACCTTTGAAAAATACTCATTTTTGTTCGAGTTCAAGAAAGGCGAAAATTTTAACCGCAGACATACATTAAGTATTTCGAGGATTGATATTTGAGTCTAACGCAGAAATTTGGCAAAAAGGGAGCTTTTGCAAAGGTTTCAGACTCTCTTTAGCCCGAATCCCATCCAGGTGTCCGAACATTCCTCGGTCAGGGCCGCGGCCGATGCATGCACCTTTACCTGCTCTGTCACGGCAAAGCCTCTCTTGACAAGTTCTCTCTCCATATGCGCTGCATGAATATCATAGAACCCGGAAACCACCAGCAAATCTTCTTTTTGCGGCAAAAGGCGCCGGTAGTGATCGAACATTTGGTCATGGGTAGCCACATGAAGGTTGGCGAGGACCAGCTTGAATTCTCCTGAAACTGCTTCCACGGATCCGCAAAAGAAGTAAAACCGCTTTTGCATACGGTTTAAAGCCGTATTTTGCATAGTGGCTCGTATGGACCCCTTCCATATATCGCATCCCAGTGCTGTTCCGCCGTTTTTCACGGCCGCCGCAAGCCCTAAAATCCCGGATCCGCATCCGATGTCCAAAATTCGAGCATCTTTTTTAATTTTCAATCGATAAAGGATTGTCAACGCTGCTTTGGTGGAAGGATGGGCCGGTGGAAAGGAACGGCATGTTTTCAGAACCAGGCAGTCCTCTCCGGCTTTAGGCCTTCTGATACTGTAAGGTGAGCGGATGACCAAATTTCCAATGCGATAGAACATCTACCCTGACCAATTCTGCTAAAGGATAACTCCGATTCGGGTTTTACGCTTCCATCTGGGATAGACAGTCCATAAAATCATCGGCAAATTTGGACTGAATTTCCGCCTCTTTTCCAAATTCAGATATGTCGGTGGCCACATTTCGTTTAACGCCGTACTCAACATCCCAGCCTTTGGTTTTGAGCATCTCGATCAGCTTTTCTGCCTGTTCTTTTGTGGCGTCATCGCCGATGTTTTGTTCTGCAATAAAAAATTTCATGTCATCTTCCTTTGGTCAGATTTTCATGTCATTCAACGGCTGCATAAAACCAATTTGGTTATTGATATAGCATAATTGTCAACCGCAGGGCAACATGTCATTGACAGAGCCGACGTATTTGATTCCAGTGCACAGGAGACCGCTCTGCGACGGCATGTATTTTTTCCAAGCGACTGAAACTCGTGGTTAGACACGCGTTAGTCCGAACCGTGCCTGAGTTATAGATAACCATTTTCCCCCCATCATCCCATTGATTGTTATAGTTATCGCTTTATTCGGTTTGGACTAACGCGTGCTTAACCCCTTCAAACAGTCATTCGCTTGGAAAAAATACATGCCGTCGCTACGCTGCATCGGAATCGTATACATTTGCCCTGTCGTCGTTGATCATTATTGTTCTAACCCCCATTTATGGCTTCTTTCAGCCCAAAATTGAATTATACCTGAGGCGGCAATGTTTGCAAAAGGCCAAAATGTCACATTTTTTGATTTTGTTCGTGATAGGTCTTGAAAAGTTCCCAATGACTTGAGAGAATCAGGGGCGGAAAGGAGAAGTAAAATGAAAGACCGTTTTTATATTTTCCCGGTGGGCGTTATCAGAAAAGTAACAGACAGCGTCCGGATTGAAATTGACGAAGCGTATCGTGAGGCATTTTTGGGACTGGATGGTTTTTCCCACATTGCCGTCTTTTTCTGGTTTCATGAAAATGACACCCCCGAGAAGAGAAAAACCTTGCAGGTGCACCCAAGAAAAAACAAACAAAACCCTTTAACGGGCGTTTTTGCCACCCATTCACCTTTAAGGCCCAATCTGATTGGGCTGACGATTTGTAAAATACTGTCCATAAAGGACACCACCATTTTTATCGAAGATATCGATGCTATCGACGGCTCTCCGGTCATCGACATTAAATGTTTTATCCCCAGCAGCGAGCTGGAGTCCGATATTAAATTGCCTGAATGGGTTTAGATTGGAAAGTAAATGGAAATAGAACTTTCAGGACAAATTGAAAGGATTACTTTCACCAATGAGGAAAATGGTTATACCATTGCCAGGGTTAAGATTCACGGACAGCGGGATCTGGTCACCGTTGTGGGATATTTGATGTCACCAACTCCCGGTGAAATTTTAAATATGCGCGGAGAATGGGTTACCCATCCCAAGTTCGGTGAGCAGTTCAAAGTGACGGAATACAAAACCGCGATTCCGGCAACGGTTTTCGGCATCCAAAAATACCTCGGTTCCGGACTCATCAAAGGCTTAGGGCCGGTCATTGCGTGTCGTATCGTTAAAAAATTCGGAGAAAAAACACTGGATGTCATCGAAAATGATATCGAAAAACTGGCCTTGGTCGAAGGTATCGGAAAAAAGCGCATTGCCATGATTCAAAATGCCTGGGAGGAACAAAAAGAGATTCGCGATGTCATGCTGTTCCTCCAATCCCACGGGGTGAGCTCCGGTTATGCCACCAAAATATTTAAACAGTACGGAAATCGATCCGTTGCCGTCGTTACCGAAAATCCTTATCGCCTGGCAATGGATATTTTCGGCATCGGTTTTGTAATCGCCGACGGTATCGCCGAAAAACTCGGCTTCCCAAAAGACTCACCGCTGAGGATTGAAGCCGGCATCCTCTATGTTCTCCATCAACTTTCAGATGAAGGCCATGTTTTTTATCCGTATGAATATCTCGTCAGGAAAAGCAGTGAAACACTGGGGGTCGAAAGGGATGGTATAGTAAATGCCCTCGGCAGTCTATCCATTAATAAAAAAATCGTTATTGAAGATTTAAACGAAAGCATCGACGAATTTAAAGAAAACAATAAAGGGGTTTATCTGGCCAAATTTCATCTTTGTGAAACCAGCATCGCAAGGCGATTGAAGACGCTGTCCGCCGCCCCCAAATCCATCCGCAGCATCAATACAGAAACCGCTCTTGAATGGGTTCAGGAACAACTGGATATCCGTCTGGCGAAAAATCAGGCCAATGCCGTCCGATGTGCCCTTAAAAACAAGATCATGGTTATTACGGGCGGACCGGGCACCGGTAAAACCACCATCATCAATGCGATTTTAAAAATCTATTCCAGACTCCAAGTAAAAACACTTCTGGCCGCACCTACGGGAAGGGCTGCAAGACGAATGAGTGAAACTTCCGGCCATGAGGCCAAAACCATCCATCGTCTCCTGGAATACAGTTTTGCCAAAGGAGGATTTCAAAAAAACGAAGAAAAGCTGCTCTCATGTGATCTGCTCATTCTGGATGAAGTTTCCATGATGGATACCGTACTGATGCATCATTTGATAAAGGCCATACCTAGCTTTGCGACCATTATCCTGGTGGGAGATGTTAACCAACTGCCATCGGTGGGTGCGGGTAATATTCTTAATGATATTATTGCATCCGGCGCTATCCCGGTAGTGGAGTTGAAAGAAATTTTCCGACAGGCCAGAGAAAGCCGGATAATCGTCAATGCCCACAAAATCAATAACGGAATTGTTCCTGCATTTGGGGAAGATGTGCCGGGCAACGATTTTTATTTTATTCAACAGGAAGATCCTGAAAAAGTTCTGGAGATCATTCTGGAATTAACCAAAGAGCGCATTCCCAAACGTTTTGCTCTGGATCCGGTGGATGATATTCAGGTGTTGACACCCATGCATAAGGGAGTGGTGGGAGCCGGGAATCTCAACGCGGAACTGCAAAAATGCCTTAACCCTTTTCAAGGGGAAATCACACAGGGGAACCGCAGTTTCAGAGTGAATGACAAGGTCATGCAGATACGCAACAATTACGACAAGGAAGTATTCAATGGCGACATCGGCAGGATCGTCGGTATTCGACAGGATGAAAACGAAATCACGGTATTGTTTGACGGCCGCTATGTCGCCTACGAGTTTTACGAACTGGATGAATTGGTTCTGGCCTATGCCGTTTCCGTGCACAAGTCACAGGGTTCTGAATATCCGGCAGTGGTCATCCCCGTCCTTGCCCAGCATTATATCCTACTCCAGCGCAATCTGATCTATACCGCCGTAACAAGAGGCCGGAATTTGGTGGTGATGGTAGGCACCCAAAAAGCCCTCGCCATGGCCATAAACAACGATAAAACGCAAAAACGGTTCACATATTTAAGCCACAGACTGAATTGAACCATTGTGTTTCGGTATTAACTTTTGCTGGAAGTAATCGTTTGAAAAGAAGTAATCTGCTGTTTCACCTTTTTGCTTTTGCATTTCGGACATTGAAACTTTTTCTTTTCATACTCTGAAATTTTCATCACCAAAGTAAATCGTTTTTTGCATTTTTCGCAAATGAATTCGTAAGTCGGCATAATCCCCTCCTTTTATAAATGCTTTATAAAGGCCTAGCATAGGATCCAATTGCGACTCTTGATATATTTTTTATCAATTACTATACACGGTGATGATCAAAGGTTCAACTTATTTTAATTTTGCAAGGGTGTATCGAAGATAAACGTTTTCTTTGACTTCGGCGCAGCGTAGCGATGACGTGTATCTCTTTCCAATCGAATGACTGTCTGAAGGGCTTTAGCACGCGTTAGCCCGGACCGAACGAAACGATAAATTTGCCTATCAATAGAACAAGTTAGCTATAACCTACTGTAGATAGCTCAGGCCCGGTCCGGGCTTACGGGTGCTAAAGGACAAGTTTCAGTCGGTTGGAAAGAGATACACGTCGTTGCGGAGCGGTCTCGTGCGTATTTGGATTAAAACGCATTTGCGCTACTTCTTATCGATGTATATTGAGCATCTTCCAAATCCATAGACAGATTCGGAAGACGCTCAATAAGCGCTAAGCGGCAAGGCGGAAGGCTTTTTCAGCTGCGTTGCGGACTTCTTCGGGCGTAAACGGTTTGGGGAGGTAATCGACCGCGCCCATTCTCGAGGTTTCAACCGCGGTTTCGATACTGGCATATCCGGTAATGATAATGACCATGGTTTCGGGTCTTTTGTCGCGAATCGCTTTTAAAAGTTCCAAACCTTTCACTTCGGGAATCTTCAGATCCAGTAACACCACCGCATAGGCTTCTTCTTCGATCTTTTCAAGGGCCTCGGTCTTGGACACCGCCTGATCTACATGAAAATTTTTCTTCGAGAGTATTTTACGAATATTGTTGTTAACGGCGACTTCATCGTCAATCACCAAGATCTTCGCCTTGGCGGCTTCTTTAGGAAATTCGATCACATCTGCCGAAACCTCGGATGTTTCACCCATCATTTGTGCGACATTCTTTTTAAGCGCCTCATACGGCATAAACGACACACCTTCCTGTTGCAAGTTCAATACATATTCAGGACCGGTTATGGAGGCCACTTCTTCATAACTGAACGGATAGTCGATGCCAATTAATTTTTCTGAATCAAAGCCTTGTGCTTTGGCGCCCTTTTTCTTTTTGGCTTTCAGTTGCGGGCATTCACCGGTTTTGTTACCGCCTTTACAGGTATTTCCTAATTTTTTGAAAATATCACACACCATATTCCCCACAGCGCAGTAATTCTCTAAAGTTTCCGGAGCGGCTTCCACCACCGGCATGTCTGAAGGCCCGAGTTTGTCGGTAAAGTCGTCACCGGTATATCTCGCCACCTCTTCCCTGTCAAAAGGAATGTCGACATCGATAATCTCTCTTTCCTTTTCCGTGGTAGGGGCTTCAACCAATTTTCCGGCCAGGGCCAGATCTACCGTCGATCTCAATTCATCCGGCGTAAAGGGCTTTGAGATATAGTCCAGAGCACCCAGCCGTATCGCTTTAACCGCTGTATCGGTTGAAGCATAGGCGGTCATCATCACTGCTTTCGTCAACGGCCATTCCTTTTTAACCAGTTTCAACAATTCCAGCCCGTTCATCTCCGGCATCACAATATCGGAAATGAGAAGTGAGAAGGAATCTTCCGCCATCTTTTCCAGAGCCTCCTTTGCGCTGGTGGCGTGAACGATCTTATAATCATTTTTTGAAAGAATCTTTTCTACATTTTGACAAATTTGTTTTTCATCATCAACGACCATTATTTTTGCTGCTGTTGCCATTTTTCCTCCTTTAAGAAATTTTATGTTCAGATATATTTAATTTTATTTGTGATAAACATCCTTATCACAAATCATTGCATGATATATGCCAGAAATTGAAACTGACTATATCCTATTGATATAGCTAATATTAAACAAAAAGCCGAACACGAATTAGAAATGATTGTATAAAATAAATATACAGTTTAGCATTCACCGCAAAGAAATTTTGTTGAAGGTCTCCAGTTTCCGGACGAATGTTGATTCACACATAATAAGATACTGTATTTAAAGAAGTTTATTATGAATCGATCACTTTGATTGAGGAATTGATACAGGTTGTTGGTGGGTTCATAGCGACTTTTTTAAAATTTCTGCTATGATGTATAAAATAAATATACAGGGTATATAAAAAGAATTTTGAATGTTGAGTTATGAATTCTAAATTTATTGAGGCCTCGTGGAATTTTTTCTAAATCTTAGTCTTCGCTTTTATTTACGAGTTCTTTCAGAAAAAATTTAATCATATCTGAGGCGGACGCTTTCCGTGTGATCAGGAAGTTTAAAGAAAGGCTGTTGATAAATTTTTATGGAATATCAGCGTCAGCCATGAGATTCGGTATTTCTCGGAAGCTTGATATCATGCTTTTTCATTAATGTTTGAAAGTTGGTTCTTTGAAGACCTACTTTCCGAGCCGCTCGGGTGATATTCCAGTCGTTTTTCATCAAGGCGTTCAATATGAAATTTTTCTCGACTTTCATCACCGCTTTCTGTCGAATTTCTTTTTTGACTTGTTTAAGCGCTTCATTGGTTTCCGGAACATGGTCGATCAACTCTTCAATATCCGCCGTCTCTCCCAAAAGCGGAAGTTCTTTTCGGGAGATTTTGTCCTTTTCACACAAAATGACGGCCCGTTCGATAATATTTCTCAGTTGCCGCACGTTTCCGGGCCAATCATACGCCGTCAGGCGCGCCGCGGCATCATCATCAAATCCAATGATCTTTTTTTCGAAATCGAGACAAAACTGATGGAGGAAATGGTAGGAAATAGGTAAAATATCCGCTTTTCTCTCTCTTAGAGGGGGAATAAGGATCGGATATACAAAAATGCGATAATAAAAATCTTGTCTGAATGAACCTTTTTTAACCATTTCTTCAAGATTCTGATTGGTAGCAAAAATCAGTCGGACATCCACTTTGCGGGTCCGGGTGTTCCCTAGAGGCAGGAATTCTCTATTTTCTAAAAATCTCAAGAGTTTACTCTGAACATTCAAGCTGATATTGCTGATTTCATCCAGAAACACAGTGCCGCCGTCAGCCAGTTTGAAGATGCCGTCCTTGTCATGATTTGCTCCCGTAAACGCCCCTTTGGTATAACCGAAAAGCTCGCTTTCTAATAGCGTATCCGACAAAGTCCCGCAATCTACGGCAAAAAACACCTGGTTATTTCTGTTGCTGTTGGCGTGAATCGCCCTTGAAATCAACTCTTTACCGGTTCCGCTTTCACCGTAAACAAGTACCGTCGCGTCGGTGGGAGCAACCTTTTGAACCATGGAAATAACCTTTTTAATTTTCGGACTTTTGCCGATGAGTTGATGGGAAAACGATTTTCGGCGCTTTTTCTGTTCCAGCAGTTTTCGGTTTTGAATCAGCATTTCCCTTTGGATCAATGCCTGCCGAACAACCGCACGCAGCTCGACCGGTGTAAACGGTTTCGGCAGGTAGTCAAAAGCACCCATCTTCATCACTTCAACGGCTGAAGACACGCTGGCATAACCGGTGATAACGATGATCATGGTTTCCGGACAACACGCTTTTACTCTCCGGAGAACTTCCATACCTCCCACATTGCTCATTTTTAAATCGGTGACCACCACATCGAACACGGTGTCGAGAACCATTTTTAATGCCTCATGTCCACTGGTCGCATAGCGGACATCATAATCCATTTTAGAGAGTATTTTGACGCAGTTTCGACAAATCGCCGGCTCATCATCGATAATGAGAATAAGCGGTTTATGGGGAGCCATTTTGATTTCCTTGGTTGTGAGGGAGCCTGATGGTGAAGGCCGTGCCTTCATTCGGCCGGCTTTGAACGCTGATTTCTCCGCCATGCCGCCCAATGATGCCGTGCGTAATAGCCAAACCAAGGCCGGTTCCGATTTCCCGGGTGGTAAAAAAGGGCTCAAATATTTTATCGATAACCTCGTCGGCAATCCCCTTACCGGTATCGCTCACTGTTATGGTCACAAATTGATTATCCGGCGAAAAGGCCGTTGATACTGTAATTTGACCTCCGGGTTCAGTGGCATCTGAGGCATTGAGGATAAGATTGATGAGCGCCTGTTGAATCTGTTCTTTATCCAGAAATAATTTCGGAAGTTTTTCGGAAAGTTCTTTTCTTATTTTTATATCCTTAAATTCAGCCTGTTTTCGGGTGAGTCGGATACATTCGATAATGATATCATTGATGTTGTGATATTTTTTGGCCGGTTTGGTTTGACGGGCAAAATCGAGAAGGCTGGAAACGATTTTTCGGCAGCGAAGCGCTTCATTGGTGATCGTTCCCAGTTCCTCGTACATGGGATTTTTCGGATCGATATCCTCCTGGATCAACATGGCCGTCGTCAGGATGGTCGTTAGAGGATTGTTGATTTCATGGGCAACGCCGGCGGACAGACGGCCGATGGAAGCCAGTTTGTCCTGTTGCATCATCGCCTGTCGGGTATTGATTTCCGCGGTAATATCCCTGGAGAGCTCGATGGCACCGATGATTTCGCCGTTTTCAAAAAGCGGGTATGCTGAGATTGAATAATAGACATTTTTATTGTCCTTGTCCTTGTGAACATGGGTTTCCGTTGACGGCTTCCGCGTCCGGAGCGTTTCTTCCAGGGGACATTGGTGATCTTCACCGGAGCATGGAGTCAACAGTCTGTGGGTAATTTCATAACAGTATCGGCCGACGGCTTCCTTTCGCTCTAAACCCAGTTTTTTAAGAAGCGTTTCATTGATATCCAGAATTCGGTAGTCGGAACCGATGATCATCACATCTTCCTGAATCAGCTCATTGATAAAAAGATCATACATGGCCCTGTTACGGTCTAATTCTTTTAGCTTTTCCCGCATTGAAATTTTTTCAAAGGCCCTTTGAAGTGCCATTTCCAGTGCATCATCATTAATTGGTTTTGTAATAAAATCGGTTGCTTCGTATTTTAAGCTTTTAATGGCAAGCTCCAAATCTCCGTGACCCGTCAACATGATGACTTCTGTTTCCGGATTCTTGCTTTTGATTTTCCGTAACAGCTCTATACCGTCGATGCCGGGCATTTTGATATCGGTGATCACTACCGGGGTATGAGTCTTATTGAGAATATTTACTGCCTGTGCGCCGTCTTCAGCGGTCAAAACATTATACCCGAGATCGGACAAAGAAATATCCAAAACTTCCCGGAGATCGGCTTCATCATCAACCAATAAAATTGTTTTTTTCACTGTTTCGTTTCCTTTGCCGTGAAAGATATACGGAAGCAGGTTTCCCCGTGTTCGTTCATCGCCGCCTTGATATCTCCGTGGCAGTCCTTGATAATTCCATAACTGATTGAAAGGCCCAGACCGGTTCCCTTGCCCACCTCTTTGGTTGTGAAAAAAGGCTCAAAAATTTTATCGGAAATATCTTCTGGAATTCCTATACCGGTATCTTTGACCACGACAACCACCGTATTTTCCTCTAATGTCGTTTTGAGTGTAATTTTTTTCGTGCCCCCGGCAGGCTCCGGTGACCTCCACTTTTCCTCTATGGCATCTCTGGCATTTAAAAGAAGGTTGATAAACACCTGTTCCAGGCGGCTGGAATCTGCCATGATGGTCGGCAGATCCTGTTTAATATCCCACTCCACGTCAATGCCTCTGACTTTGAGCTGTTGTTTTAATGACAGAAAGAGGCTGGTTCAATTCGTGAGCAATACCGGTAGCCATTTCTCCCAGCGTTGCCATCTTGCCGGCATGAATGAGCTGCTGTTCAGCTTCAAGCCGTTTGGTGATATCGCTGGTGGTCACCAAAAGCACTTTTTGTCCCAAGTATTCCGATGGTGAAATCCGGATAGCCGCAAAGAGTGTTCTGCCGTCTTTGTTTACATGCTTTACCCGGTTAATGTAGGCCGACGTCATGATTTTAAAAGCATAATGATCCTTTTCCTCATCCAAAAACAATTCCAGAAAGGATCTCCCGGTGATCTCATCTTTTTCGAATCCATACACATCTTTAACGCTTTTATTGCAATCGAGTATTTCAAGTGTATTCATGTTCAATACAAAAACAGCGTTTGGGATGTTATTGAAAATGGCATAATATTTTCTTTCAGATTTTTCAAGCCGCTCTTCAAGCTGTTTCATGCGGGTAATATTGAGGCACACTTCCATAACTGAAACGACATTTCCGCGGGCGTCCTGAATAGGAGATGTTCTGGCGAGCCAGTGCGTAATGTTGCCGTTTTTGTCCATACCGGTTTCCTGCCCGTAATGAGATCGTCCATCCTTAAATGTCTCTTCCACCGGGCAGACCTCACATTTTTTATCACGCTGTTTATAGACACGAAAGCAGAAATCCTTTGGCGTTGGATTAAAGGTTTCTTCAAATTCTTTGTTGTAGCTGACAAGTTGATAGTTTTCGTCCTGGATGGTGATCAAACAGGGCACAAGTTCAAAGAGATTCTGGTATTCGTCCCTTTGTTTTTTCAGTTCGGCCTGCTTGACGGCAATATTTTTGCCCATCTTGTTGATGGCCACAAACAACTGGCCCATTTCGTCATTTTGATTGATATCGATATTGCTCAAGTACTCGCCTTTGGCAATAAGATTGCTGGCATCAATAAGCTTTTTTATGGGTTGGCTGACAAATTTCAATACAAAGACAAAAATAATAGCGGAAGTGAGCAGAAAGGCAAAAACAGCCAAGGCGATGATGCCGTTTTCAAGAAAAGCGATATCTTTATCCGTCTGCTTCAGAGAGACCACCACATCCAGTGCCCCTAATATCTTCTTTCCCTCGGGATGCACATGGCAGGAATCGGATGAACAGCCGCTTTCATTTCGAATCGGGCTGATTATTCCTAACAAACGATGGCCATTTGAAGAAGAAAATATTCTGGCTTTTTCCGACAGATCGAGTTCGACCAACGGTGGATCTTTCCGGTGGCACACATCACAGGCTTCCGCCTTTATGTTGGTCATCAAGTTGAGTTCCGAAGGACGGTTTGAAAATTTTATCTGCCCTTTTTTATTGTATATGCGAATCGTATCGATTTCTTTCTGCTTGCTGATATTGTTGATGATATGGTTGATATCTTCTCTCGAGTTCAACATCATGGCATAATGGGTGCCAAGAATGATGGTATTGCTCAACCTATCGGTTTCTACCATGATATCTTTCATGATTTTTTGGGTCTGGTATTTAACATTGAAATAGGCCCATGCCGATATGCTCAGAAGCAAGGTAAGTCCTACGGATAGAATCAGTTTTGTAACCAGGTTAAAACGAAAATGTTGAAATGGAGTGAACATGGCTTGATCTTTTGGACGTTCTGGTTTTAGAGTTCTTTAT
>JARRRC010000037.1:0-10310 GCA_037381105.1 Desulfobacterales bacterium | reverse complement strand
GTTTGGGGAAAACGATCGCACCAGCCATCAGAAAGAGCAGGCCGGCAAAAAACGGGATATGCCGCATAATGTTTAGGGAGCTTTTGAATTTGCCCAGGTAGTTGGCATCGGCGTTGGTCTCACCTTCATTTTCGAAAATTTTCGAATCGGCTTTGCCGCCCCTGAGGCTGTCGCCGAAGATGTAGATATTAAAGGCAGTCACAAATATGCCCAGTAAAAACGTGACACCGACGGGAATCACGAAAGCGGCGACATAATAGGTCTTCCATGGAAAAGGAATGTGGATGGGTTCCAGCTGACACAGAAAACAGATTAAAAAGATCAAGACTTCCAGGATAAAAATGAAAAAAATATAATTCTTAAAGTAACTTTTAAGTTCTGCTTTGTCAAACAGTGTCGCCAGACCGCGAATTTTGGAATTTTTGGTTTCGGATGTGTTCTCTTCGTTCATTTTCTTTTTCCTCTTTTTCCTCCTTTTGACAGGCCAATGAAACAGCCTCGATTGCCCATTGTCTGACCTGTTTTTCGAATTTCTAACCCCAGGGTTTTTAGAGCATAGAGCATAGGTTGCTTCTAAAAATAATTCCAGAAAACATCATATTCCCTCTATCTGGGAAGCTCCGGAATTGTTATGTCTGATACAATCATAGACATGACAGTCGCCGATTTAAAGGAGAGTTCATCCGATTTTTTTGTAGGACTATTCAGCTATATTTTGTCGGTATTTGTCCTGCAAATTTCTTCGATTAAAATTAAATCAGAAATCACTTCTTGTAGCTTGTATATTGAAAAATACATAAACAGCTGACATGTTCTTTGAAAAAATGTTCTTCATTCGGTAAAACCAAAGAGTGACGAAAGAGAAGGTGTTTACCCTGGGCCGTGAGCCCGGCGAAGACCGGTTTCCTGTATCCAAATTTAGGGGCATTTCAGTATTTTGGGGAAAAATGTCTTCTTGACATAATGCCTGTTATCGGTCATATTAATTCTTAGAGGGATAAGCCCACGATCGTCGCCTGTATATCGGACACGATCTGAAGATGGTGTCAGTGTGCGCCGGATTTGTTTGTCGATGTTTGTCTGATGCGTAATTGTCGAGCAGCGATGAACGCCCGGATGAAGTTCGGAAGATGCCATTGCTCAGCGCAACCTTAATGGACGGGATCGATATTTTACGGCACACTACATATTGTATTTTGTTTGCTATTGACACCCAATCGTCTCCCTGGCATACTTCGCCCAACAAAAAGCAAGTTCCTATCTTTCACTCCGTGAAACGGGGTCCAGCGCTCGAGAAGGCTGCTCGGCCGGCAGACCGCATTTATAAATCACGACTATGAGCTGGTTGCACGATAAAGGAGAATCACAAACGATGCCCGATACCGTCATCATCAGTGGGGAGGAAGCCAAACGAAAGCGTGCTGAGGAACTATTCACCCAATTAACCAGCAGTCCCCAGGGCATAAGCGATTCCGAGGCCAGTGCCCGGCTGGCCGATTACGGGCCCAATGCCCTTGAGGAAAAAAAGGCCCATCCCATCCTCAACTTTCTCAGTTACTTCTGGGGGCCAATTCCCTGGATGATCGAAGTGGCGGCAGCACTCTCGGCCCTGGTGAAGCACTGGGGAGATCTGATCATCATCCTCTCCCTGCTCGTTTTCAATGCCGTTGTCGGATTCTGGGAAGAGCACGAGGCCAGCAATGCACTGGAAGCGTTAAAAGACCAACTCGCTCTCAAAGCCCGGGTGCTTCGGGACGGGCGATGGCAGGAAATCGAAGCTCGGAATCTCGTGCCCGGAGACGTCATTCGCGTTCGGCCGGGCGATATCGTCCCGGCGGACGTCAAGTTGGTGGATGGCGAATACCTGAGCGTCGACCAGTCGGCCCTTACCGGAGAATCTTTGCCCATCAACATGACCCCCGAAGATGTCGCCTATTCCGGCTCCATCGCCAAGCAAGGGGAGATGGTGTCCCTGGTCGTCAGCACCGGCAGTAACACCTTCTTTGCCCGCACGGCCAAGCTGGTGGAGACCGCCGGTGCCGTCTCCCATTTCCAGAAGGCGGTAATGCGGGTGGGTGATTTTCTGATTTTCATCGCGGTGGGACTCAGCATAATCCTTGTTGTGGTGGAACTGCACCGAAAGCTGCCCGTATTGGACTTGGTAGAGTTCGTTCTCATATTGGTGGTGGCATCAATACCCGTTGCCATGCCCGCGGTACTTTCCGTGACCATGGCCCTTGGCGCTCTGGTCCTGTCCAAGATGAAGGCCATCGTCTCCCGTCTGCAGGCAATCGAGGAGATGGCCGGGATCGATGTATTGTGCTCCGATAAGACAGGAACCTTAACCATGAACCAGCTGACCCTGGGAGAGCCGGTAACCTTTGGACAGGTCGATGCACAGGATCTTATCCTGGCAGCGAGTCTGGCGTCCAAAGAAGAAAACAGGGACGCCATCGACCTGGCGGTGATGGACGGGCTGAAGGACAAGGACGCGCTCAAGGCATATGAGCTGATAAAATTCACGCCGTTCGATCCCATCAGGAAAAGCACGGAGGCCGCCCTCAAATACGGAGATATGACCTTGAAGGTAACCAAGGGTGCCCCTCAGGTCATTCTACAGCGTTGTGCCATGAATGAAGAGGCGGAAGCCGAAGTCCTGCAAGTAGTGGATGAACTGGCTGCCAAAGGGTATCGTACCCTCGGCGTGGCTCGATCCGATAACGTCGGTCAATGGCAATTTTTGGGACTCCTGCCTTTGTTCGATCCTCCCCGACCCGATGCGGCGGAAACCATCGCCCAAGCCCAGGCTCGCGGCATCGAGGTCAAAATGATCACTGGTGACAACGTGGCCATAGGCAGGGAGATCTCCGGGCAGCTGGGCCTCGGCACCAACATCCAGCCGGCCTCGGACATTTTTCCGGAAGAAGCCAAACAGGAACTGGATGCTGCGGCCGCTGAACGGATCGAGAAGGCCAACGGCTTTGCTCAAGTCTTCCCAGAACACAAATTCAGCATCGTTAAAGCCCTTCAGGACCGGGGACACCTGGTAGCCATGACCGGCGATGTGGTCAACGATGCCCCAGCCCTGAAGCAGGCGGAGGTCGGCATTGCCGTCTCGGGCGCAACCAACGCCGCGCAGTCGGCCGCGGCTCTGGTGCTGACCGCGCCCGGTTTGAATGTCATCATTCAGGCGGTGGAGGAAGCCCGGCGCATCTTCGAACGGATGATGAGTTACACAATCTACCGCATCGCGATGACGATCAGCATCATGGTCTTCGTGGTCGCAGCCATGATTAGCTATAACGTGTTTCCCCTGACCGCCATGATGATCATCGTTCTGGCTCTATTGGATGACATCCCCATCATGACCATCGCCTACGACAACACATTTCTAAGCCCCATCCCGGTACGCTGGGAGATGAACCGGGTACTCACCGTTTCAACCGTGCTGGGATTTCTGGCAACCATCGAGAGCTTTCTTTTGTTCTACCTGGGTCGGGAATGGCTTCACCTGATGCTACCTCAACTACAAACGCTCTTGTTCCTGAGATTGGCGGCCGGCGGGCACCTGCTCCTGTTTGTCACCCGCACTAGGAAGGCGTTCTGGCGGCGGCCGTTCCCTTCCTGGCAACTGCTTACCGCCATCGTCTCCACCCAAATCGTGGCCGTGGCCATGTGCGGTTTCGGGTGGCTGGTACCGACTCTGTCTTGGAAGCTTATCGGTTACGTGTGGGTGTACATCATCGTCTGGATGATCATCCAGGACCTCCTCAAATTAGCTCTCTACGCGCTGATGGAAAACCGGGCCGGTCACAAACGCCGCTTCCTGGACGTGGTGAACCGGAAGCTGCATTCCCATCCGATGCGTTAGTTCTGGTACGAGATGCTGAAAAGGTATAAGAAAAACTCGTTGAAGTCTCATGCACGATTTTGCGCAGCCACAACGTTGAATGAGGGTCGGGCAACGCTATCTTATTATTAAAAATTATTGCGCCGAAAATAGGCATTTCCAGCTCTTAAACCGCTATTTCAGGGGTAAAATCACTATAGTAGGGAACCTGTGCTTCACGAAGATGCTAAATTCTTATTAATCTTCGATCCCTAGTCCCAGTCCTCCATGTTTTATCCGTTCCTTTCGACAATCCAAATCACCGCTGCTAAAAGACCGAGTCCCGATCCGACCGCACAGACACCTGTCCAGCCCGCTTTGGCATAGACCAGTGCGGATACCGACGAACCTACGACCCCGCCGATGAAAAAGCAGGTCATATACGCGGAAGTCAACCGGCTGCGCGCCTCCGGACGCAGCCGGTAAATCTCGCTTTGATTGGTAATATGAAGAGACTGAACACCGAGATCTACTAAAACGAGTCCGGCAATAAGCAGCAGGACCGAATGGCGTCCCCACCAGATCGGCAGCCAGGAGACGATCAGCAGCAAAATGGCCGCGAATGTGGTGCGACCGGCTGAGCCGTGATCGGCCAGCCTTCCGGCCACCGACGCGGCGGCAGCACCGGCAACTCCGGCCAGACCGAATAAACCGATGATTCCAGGTTCATAATTAAATGGTGGTTTGGACAGCAGAAAGGCCAGCGGTGTCCAAAGCGCGCTGAATATCCCGAAGGCAATCGCCCCGTACAAGGACCGCAGGCGCAGGATACGTTCTTCTATAAAAATCATCGGCATAGACTTGAGAAGTGCCGGATAGCCGTAGTCCACATTGGGCTTCCGGAACGGCAGCCCTCGATACATCGCCAAAGCGATCACCATCATGCCCCCGGACGCCAACCAGAAAACCATGCGCCAGCCCCAGAACTGGGCGAGAACACCTGCCACGGTGCGGGCAAGGAGCACACCGAGGAGGAGTCCGCTCATTACGGTTCCCACGACTCGACCGCGCTCCGCCGCTCCAGCGAGATCAGCCGAAAATGCCACCAGAATTTGAGCCACGGCCGACAAGGCCCCGACCAGCACCGAGAGCAGGAGCAGTATGGAACCGTTGGAGGAAAAGCCAATACCGGCAAGGCCTGCCGCTATGCCGAACGTCATTATAACCACCAGTTTGCGACGTTCGAAAAGATCACCCAGAGGCACCAGCAGAGCGAGCCCGATTGCATAGCCCAACTGCGATGCTGTAAAAATAAGACCGGCGCCGGTCACACCCATTCCTAAATTGGCACGGATGGCTTCCAGAAGGGGTTGAGCGTAATAAATACTTGCCACGGTCATTCCGGTAGCCACCGCCAGCAGCAGAACCAGCGACCTTGTCATGGAATATTCCACGACATCTTCCTTTAATTTTGTTTGATAAGGACTGTCGGGGTTTACAGGACCTGGCAAAATATCTTCCTTCATCGGTATTATTGTATTTTCGATTGTGAGGGTTCGCCTTAAATCGTATTTAAATGAACCAGATTTAAATGTTTTTCACGAATTGCGTATTGTCAACATAAAAACAGATCTCCTCAAGATTCCGCGATTTTTCTCTGCATAGCGTAATCTTCAATGGCTATGATTTCCCCGACGGGATATTTTGGTTGACAATTTCCGACTATTTTATATAATTTGTTTAAAACGTTTAATATGTACTAAACATAATGACACTTTTAGGAGGTTGCTATGGCCAAAACAATTGAAGATATCCGCAACGATCTTATTCATGTTATTGGAGAAAAGGCGGAAAAATTCGGTTTTTCCCGTATTGCGGGCCAACTGGAGGGGTTGCTGTTGTTCACAAATCAACCCATGTCTTTAGACGAGATGGCTGAAAGGCTGGAAGTTTCCAAAGGATCGGTTTCAACGAATATTCGGCTCTTAGAAAGATGGAAAGTTGCTCGCAAGGTGTATCACAAAGGAGCCCGCAAGAATTTTTATGAGATCCGCGGAAACATTTGGGAAATCGAAACGGAGATCATGTCCAGCATCTTAAAAGATGAAATCGAACGGGTAAAAAGCCTTATGTCAAATTCCGAGACCGATTTAAATGCGATCCAGGGAACAACTAAAGAAGAGAATGAAGAGATCGCCTTTCTTCAGCAAAGGTTTTCCGAGATTAATGAATATATCGAATCGGCGGAACATATTCTCAATCTGCTGTTAAAACAGGGACAGATTACTCCTGCGGTCGTGAAAAAAATCACCATTTCTTAAGAAGAGGGCCGTTATGAGGATAATTTTGTTTACCGGTAAAGGCGGAGTCGGGAAATCGACCAATGCATGTGCAACTGCAGCTCTGGCGTCGGCAATGGGCAAAAAAACCTTGCTTGTAAGTTCCGACCTGGCCCACAACCTGGCTGATATCTTGGATATTCCGAGCGCGGACGGTCCGGTGAAGCTTTCGGAATACTTGACCGTTCTTGAGGTGGACATTTTAAATGAGATCAGGGAGAACTGGGATTCAATTCAAAGGTACACAGTCGATTTTCTTTCTTACCTTGACATGGATAGTGTCGTCGCCGAAGAGATCGCCCTGATTCCCGGCCTGGATGCATTGTTCCTTCTAACCAGAATCTTAAGGGAAATAGAGAGCGGTGAATATGATCTCGTCGTCATTGATTGCGCCCCTACCGCCGGATCATTGCGCTTATTGACCTTAACCGATTCATCCAGCAACAAAATGAACCGGATTGTCCAAATCGAAAGAAGTATTTTGAAGTTGATCAGGCCTTTTGGCAAGCGAATCGGATCAATGAAAAAAATTATTCCCGAGGATGAGCTTTATGTTACTTTTGGAAAAATAATAGAAGATATCGGCCGTTTGGGGGTAATGTTGCGCGATGCTGAAACATCGGCGGTAAGGCTTGTGCTGAATCCGGACAAAATTGCGATTGCCGAATCAAAGCGGACGTATACTTATTTATCACTCTTTGGTTTCCCGGTGGACGGCATATTTGTCAACAAGCTGTTCCCGGCTGAACTTGAAAACAGCTATTTTCATAAATGGTGCCGGCTGCAACAGGATCAGATGCAACAGTTGCGGCAATCTTTTCTGGATACAAGAATAATTTCAATTAAATATTACGAGAACGAACCCATCGGCCTGGCCCACCTTGAAAAAATGGGAAAAGAGATATACGGGACATTGGATCCTGCCGCAGTACTCTCCAATGTAAATACAGTGGCTTTTAAAAAACAAGACGGGAAAGTGGTGTTATCTATCATCCTGCCGAATCTGGATAAAGCGAGTCTTGACATCGGACGTAAAGATAACGACTTATTGATTAGCGCCGAATGTTATTCAAGGGTATTCAGTTTGCCGGATACGCTTGCAAACACTGCCATAGAAGCAGCAAACTATGAGAACAGCCGGTTAAACATTTATTTCTCGGCCGAAAACTAGCGTCCCATGCTTTTAGCATGCCTATAGAAGCAAAGATAGAGACGCCCGATTATTAAAAAACTATAGGAGGTGAAATTAATGACTTCAAAACGTAAAATTGAGATTTTCAGTGCGGGTTGTCCCGTGTGCCGGGAGGCTATTGAAATGGCTAAACGAAATACCTGTGGATCTTGTGAAGTTACAGTTCTTGATATGAATGATTCTAATGTAGCTGACAGAGCAAAGGAGCTCGGTGTTCGTTCTGTTCCGGCAATTGCGATTGATGGTAAGCTTGCGGACTGTTGTGCCGGACGTGGCCCTGATGAAGCAACTCTGAAAGCTGCAGGACTGGGTCAACCATTAACCTAAAAAGAATAATGGCAGAGGCTTTTATCTTGCTCTCTGCCATCTTGATAGAATGATTTTTATGCCTTGCGGGATAAATTCAAATAAAGGATAAGATACTTATTTAAAGCGAAAGTGCGGTGCCGCAGCCCGCAGGGCTGTGGCAAAAATTCCGGAATATCCCGCAGCTTGCTGCGGGGATAGGAATTTTAGCCTTTCGCCAACTCAGCGGCATAGCCGCGTTTCATAAAATCGTTACACGATTTTATTTCCGGAGAATTTTTTGTCAGAAGATCATGTCTCCTGAAAATCCGGTTTGCGTTTGGAGACAAAAGCGGCGATCCCTTCACGCCCATCCGCGCTGGCTGCCATTTTTGAAATGATGCGGGATTCTCTTTCCATCTGGGATTCGAGGCTGTCGGTTGTACCGGTGAGGACCAAACGTTTGGTCTCACCGAAGGATCGCGTTGGCCCCTTTGCCAGCTTGTGCGCTATTTCAAGGGCGGTAGACAGTACCTGATCATCAGCAACGACTTGATTAACAAGACCCCACTGCATGGCTTGTTCTGCCGATAATATCGGATTTAACAATGCCATCTCCTTGGCACGGCGCAGCCCCACAGTGCGTGCCAGGAAATAACTGGAACTGCCGTCCGGAACCAAGCCTACTTTAGTGTAGGCCATGGTGAATTTGGCTGATTCTGCAGCAATGGCAATGTCGGTGGTGAGTGCCAGGCTAAAGCCCCCTCCTGCGGCCGTTCCGTTTATGGCGCCGACCACCGGGGCGTCCATCCAGTTAAATCGGGATATCGCTGCGTGAAAGTTATGGGTGATCTCTGTGATATAGCGAGAGATGCCTTCAGCCTGGGCGCTAAAAGCCTTCAGATCGCCTCCAACGCAAAACCTGTTGCCGCTGCCGGTCAGCACCACCGATCGAACCTCTCGATCCTGATCACATCTGACGGCGACATCCAGAAGTTCGCGCGCCATCTCCGGAATAAGTGCATTCCCCTCGTCAGGACGGTTGAGGCGGATCAGGCCGACGCCGCTCTCTATCTCAAAAGTGATTGAATTGTAAGTCATGGTTCCTTGGCTCCTTTTTAATACGTCGATCTTTAGGTTGTAGATTAAAGATAATCGATATTCTAAAACCCTAATGGTTGGAAAATATATTAAAGAGCGTGTTCTCTTTTCCTAAACAACCTGAATCAAATTCTCATTTTATGCATATACCACAAAAACTAAAAGTGCAAATCCTTGAAAAGATTTTCGTTTGGGCAACAGCATGTCAAGGTTTGACGCCACGCACACTCTCCCGTTTGGGAGAAATTCCCGCATAGGTAATTTCCCCAGAGAAAATGAATCCATATTCCTATGGACAAGACCAGCATAATCGATAATAAATAGTCTTTTATGAATTTAAGAGGATAGTTGTCTTGAATAAAGGAAATGTGCTTGTAATTTTCCAATGTAAATAAACCTAAATTGAGTAAAGGAGGAAAAATGGCCATTTATGCATCTTATTTAAAAATGACTGCGGCAGGTAACAAAGAAATTAAAAAATCTCGGGAGCGTTTCGAGCAAGGGAAAAGAGGAGTGGAAAAACTCGGCGGCAAGATATTAGATGCATATTACATTGTTAGCAAGGGGGAGTACTTAATCATCAGTGAATTTCCGGATCACGATGCACGTGTCAAATCGATGGTGCATACTCTCCAAGAAGGTAATGTAAGCTATGAAGTCTTTCGGATGTTGCCCATTGAAGAATATTTTAAATTGGTAGATTCAGCCTAATTCTAAATCCGCTCCAATCATGGCCGAAAAGAGTCAACGATGATGAAAAGCGATTCGGAAAGCCGCTAAATACGGATATCTGAGAACCGCCTGTCGGCAGTGACCGGTGCCCATGGCAAACGGGAGAAGAAGAAAAGGTATATATTGCTAAATTGAAATCCTGGTCCTCTTCCGCAATGCGGAATCATCCATGGGCCAGGATTTTTATTATTCATACAACTCAATCGTCAATTAATATTTTTTAGTCATCATTTCTGACAATTAATCATGTATACCCAATTAGGCCGAAGGGACACTTATTGGAACTCCCTCATAAGGGGTCCTTCTTGTAGACCTATGGGTCTGAACTTCCCTCATGGTTTTCAGAACATCAATGCTGCTTTTAAGTCCTTTAGTATATCTTGCCATATTTATTGCCATTCCAGCGATTTGAGCTAAAGATTGGACGAAATTTACATCTTCCAGCGTGAACTCCCAAGGTACGGACGTATACACACGCATAGCCCCTATTAAATTGCCACCGACCACGATAGGAACCGACAGTATGGAAGCAATTCCTTCTTTCCGGGCTTCATTAGGATATTGAATTCTTGGATCATCCATAACATCATAGATCGCAATAGGACCTTCCTCCAAAGATTGGGCAATGGAGCGCAGTGCACTTACAGGGCCTTTATTTACATATTCATCACTCAACCCGTATGATGTTGCCAATTGCAGTTCATTGTTTTTACGATTGATCAGAAACAAAGCGCATCCCTTGGCACCCAAAGCTGTTTTGATGCTTTCTACCGTCATCAGAACAACTTCTTCCGGGTCCTTGGAATGAGAGATTGCCTTTGTAACCTTCAGC
>JARRRC010000036.1:1568-12289 GCA_037381105.1 Desulfobacterales bacterium | reverse complement strand
GCGCCCATGCCGCAAGCCATCATTGTTTCAACGGAAACCTGACACGGCACATGATATTTTTCGGCGATGCCGACAACACATTTTAACATCTCCAGTGGGCCGCAGGCATAGATAATATCCGGTCGATCGTCTTTTGAAGCGATTTCCAAAGGATGGGTGATAAAACACCGGTCTCCTTCGCTCCCATCATCCGTAGTGACCTGTAATTTCATTCCAATACTTAAAAATTCATCTCTGCACAACAGATCATCCTTTGATCTTCCTCCTAAAAATATCTGAGATGTTCCAGTGTCAACCCCTTTTGTTTTCAAATAGGAGGCCAGGAAAACCATCGGCGCCACACCAATACCGCCTGCGGCAAGATACACGGTTTTATATCGACTGGAAACAGTGAAACCATTGCCTAAAGGACCGAGAATATCTAAATCGTCATG
The DNA here is from genome assembly GCA_037381105.1 of Desulfobacterales bacterium. GTDB lineage: Bacteria > Desulfobacterota > Desulfobacteria > Desulfobacterales > UBA11574 > UBA11574. The sequence goes on along the minus strand of JARRRC010000036.1, from coordinate 11,855 downwards.
GACCTGCAGTGCGGATAGTTTTTCCGTACCCTCTCCGATGACCTTGTAAAGAATTTCAATCCCGACAATCCTGTCATTATCATAAATAAGCTGATGAATGGAAAAAGGACGACGCAAAAATGGGGTGATCTGCCCCGGGAATCGCAGCATAATAAACTGTCCGGGTTTGGCATTTTTATATTGAGGGTGGCACGTCAATCCGATTTGATAGTATCCCGGACCAACGCGTCGATTCCACAATACCTTTACCTTTTCCTGGTACATTTCTTTCGCTTTCATTTATTATTGACACAAGTTTCGCACCCTTTATTTTCAGCAAAGCGGGTAACGGGTAGCAGGCCGGATAAATTTTTTTCAAAGACTTTTTAGCAATTTTAAAGTGCGAAACTTGAATTACTGATCATTTCAGGCCGATCAAATTCGCAAATCTTCCGGTCGTGCCTTCTCCTCGAAAGGAAAAAAACCGGTTTTGATCACATTTTGTGCATATCCCGCTGATGTCCACATTTTCGGACAACACCCCTTTTTCACATAACTGATCGCGACTGATGGACCAGAAATCAAAATGGTCGGCATTATGCTTGTATTTCCAAAAAACCTCGGGGATTTCTTTTTTGTAATTGACGAATTCAGCGCAGCACGGACCGAGAGACGGTCCAATCCCCGCAACCATATCTTTCGCAAGGCACCCAAAGCTTTTTTCCATCACCGTTACGGTGTAACCGACAATATCGTTGATACTGCCGCGCCATCCGGAATGAACATTTGCCGCCACATGTTGAACCGGATCGTAAATCAATACGGATTGGCAGTCCGCCGTCTGAATGACAAGAAATTTTTGAGGAATATTGGTTACCATTGCATCGGCTTCAAGTCGTCGTTCGGAATCAAGGCCCAAATTGTCCTCCCGGCGATCAAAATTTTCCAAATATTCCTTTTGGTTACCGTGTTCCCCATCAAGCACCTGATAAAAACGGTTTTCTTTTTCAAATACAACCACACATCTGCCATGGACCTGGTTTAAAAAAACAAGGTCTTTTTCGTTGATGCACCGGGATATAATTTTTCTGTTTTCCAAAACCGCCCGGTCATCGTCTCCAACGCCGAAACCGACATTCAAACTTTTATAAGGCCCTTTGCTTTTTCCGTTTTTTCTGGTGAAAACTCCGTGCAGGATGCCTGAAAAGCCTGCAAGTTTTGGAAACCCTAAAAAGTTGACGCCGTTTTCCCGGTTAATGATCATCGTCAAATGCCATTTAGAGAAATTCTATCGGGTTTGGTTAAATGGTTAAATTGTTGAATCGTTAAATGGGTTTTACGATTTAACCACTTGACCATTCGACGATTTGACCCAATCACCCATGCCCATTTTCTCCAAAACCCATCACTTTATTATTCAAACGTTTCAATTGCGAACGAAACGATCCATTTAGTAACTATTCATGTTCATCTGCGGTTTTCCTTCCATAAAGTTCTATAATCCTTCGGATTATACTGGAAGTCGAAATATTCGGCACCACTTTAATTCTGACCACCTTTCCGCCATACGATTTGACCACATCAGATCCGATAATCTCTGTTTCATCCCAGTCGGCACCTTTTGCAAGGATGTCCGGTTTAACAGCTCGTATCAGCATTAAAGGGTCGGGCTCATCAAATATCGTGATAAAATCCACACACGCCAAACCCGCCAAGACTTCGGCCCTTTGATCCTGGCTCACAATGGGACGGCCTTCGGATTTTATCGATTTTACAGAGGCATCGGAATTCAATCCCAAAACCAGGACATCTCCTTCGGCTCTGGCGGCAGAAAGGTATCTCACATGCCCGACATGCAGAATATCAAAGCATCCATTTGTAAAAACAATCCGTTTCCCGGAGATCCGAAGGTCTTTCAGCGCACGAATCAGAGCGTTTAATTTTAAAATTTTGGATCGCATATTTTTTTGTCAACTCACACTTTAATGTATCAACCGGTTAAATTCATCATTTTAAATTCTTTTAAAGATTAAGTTGCAAAATACGCCTGTTCTTTCTAACGATCTCTAAGCCGCTCAAACAGCATCCGATTTAAAGAAAATATTATCCATCCTGTCGGGTCGGAGCTGAAAGCGAAGCCTGATCCGCTCTATTTAAGGACTTCGAAGAAAAACTCCCCGAGAGCTCAAATTAAATAACCTAAAGATTCTCATTAATCTTCATGCAAGATTCAGGCATTATCATATGTCCCTAGCCAACGTCAGCACATCGACACGGGCGGCACCGGCCTTCAATAAGACTTTCGAACATTCATCCGCAGTCGCTCCGGTGGTATAAACGTCATCAACAAGTAATATTTTTTTCCGGCGAATTGTTGACGGATCCTCTACGCTGAAGGCATGCTTGATGTTCTTTAACCGCTCTTTTCGACCCAGTCCTGCTTGGGATTTTGTCCATTTTTTTCTTACCAGAATATCCATTGCAAGGGGTACCGCCGGAAATCCGCGATCCAGTTGCCGGGCAATAGAATCCCACTCTTTGATCAGAACAAAAGAAGGGTTAAACCCCCGGTGCCTGAGTTTTTTGTTATGAAGCGGAACCGGTACGATCAGGTCCGGAAAATTCTCATTCCAATAACGACAAAAAATAAAAAATAAAAGCACGCCAAGCGGTCTTGCCAGCTGAATTTTTCCATTATATTTCAAACAATGGATCACGGCCATCAGTACTTTGTCATATACTCCCGCCGACCGCCCCATCCCGAATCTTTTTGGAGTCTTAATACACTCGCCGCAAAGATGATCCTCCCCGGCACGGCTCTTAAAAACAATGCCGCAGGCTGAACAAATGGGAGATTCGATGGTCAAAAACTTCCCGGAGCATTCTGCGCATAAAAACGGCCCCATTAACATCGCAAAGATTCTTGCTTCAGGGCTCAAACCATTTTCAACCCCATCGCTGTAAAAGGCGCTGACTTTGAAGAAAGTATCCAACACAAAGTCGCTCCGGTTCCGCAACCTTAAAGGCTGCAAAAGCAGTTTCAAGCTTTTCCTTCGCGGTTTATCGACTCGATAAAACGAACCGCAAGTCAGACAGCGTGTGGGAAAAAAGGCTTCTTTCACTGCATCGGCAACGCGCACCCAAAGGCTGTCCTGTCTAATGAGTTCTGATTCAGACGACCTATCTTTGGCTGGATTTGCTGTCATGAAAATTAATTTTATAAATTTGATAACAGTCTCTGTCTATAAGCCTCATACATCACCACCGCTCCGGCGACAGAAGCATTAAGGGAATCTATAAAACCGGTTTGAGGAATGAAAAGCAATTTGTCACAATGCTTTTTCACAAGCGGGCGGATGCCCTTGCCTTCCCCGCCAATGACAACAGCATTGAATCCTTTCATATCACAGGTAAATATCGATTCGTCGGCGGCCCGGTCAATGCCGGCAATCCAAAACCCTCTGCCTTTTAATATTTTCAGCGTGTTGACCATATTTGTCACTCGCGACAGATGAACATGTTCCAAGGCGCCGGCCGATGACTTGGATACTGACGGCGTGGGCGGAGCTGATCGGTCCTTTGGTATGACAACACCGCTCACTCCTACGCAAACCGCCGTTCTGACGAGAGCCCCGAGATTATGCGGATCCGCAATATTGTCAAGCAGCAGTAAAAACGGTTTTGATTTGCCGTTTTGAATGCCTTTTAACATAACGGAAATATCGACGAAAGGGTATAGGCCTGTTTCGGCGCAGACACCCTGGTGATGATCGGTGCTGGATATTGATTTCAGGTCAACGGCATTAGCCCTTTCTACAGAGATCTTCAGAGAACCGGCAAGGACGGCAATCTGTTCGTGACGCTTTGAAATTTTCTCTTTTGTGATGAAAACTTTAAAAACATCCCTCCGGCGTGCCCTTAACGCTTCATAAACCGGATGTATGCCGAAAAGAATCTCTTTTTTCACCATGGCTCATCAGAAGATAATGGATGGACACTCTCTCGTTTACTAACGGTATTTTTTAAAAATAGCGCTAAGCTCTTTAATTGCTTTTGAAAGATTGTCATTGACAATAATATGACGGTACAAATCCTTTTGCGCCATCTCATTTCTTGCATTTACCAAACGTTTTTCAATGACCTGAATACTATCGGTTCCCCGCATTTCCAATCGTTTTTTAAGGGTGTCCATTGACGGCGGTAAAATAAAAATGGTCACAGTGTCCGGATATTTTTTGAGGATCTGAATCGTTCCCTGAATATCGATATCAAGCAGGATATCGCGCCCGGCCGACAAGCTCCCGTCTATGAATTCTGCCGAAGTTCCGTAGTAATTTCCATATACTTGAGCCCATTCCGCCCAGCGTTCCTCTTTGATGCCTTTTTTAAAATCCTGTTTTGAGATGAAATGGTAATCAATGCCATCTTGCTCCCCGGCGCGGGGCTTTCTTGTTGTATACGAAACCGAATAGAGCATGTCCGCATGCCGTGAGAGTGCGGCTCTGGCGAGGGTTGTCTTTCCGGCCCCGGACGGAGCTGAAATGATGAATAGATGTCCACGGCTTCGCGTCATCTTCTCCGAGTTCATAATGAACTATGCCGTTCCTTTAAGTGTTGTGTAACGCTGAGATATGGTTTCTGCCTGTATGGCGGAAAGCACGATATGATTGCTGTCCATGACAATAATGGACCGGGTTCTCCGGCCCTGTGTGGCATCGATCAGCCGTCTTTCTTCCTTCGCCTCATCTTTAAGACGCTTCATAGGGGCTGAATTCGGGGAAACAATGGCAACCACTCGCTCCGCCACAACCGTATTCCCAAAACCGATGTTCAAGAGATTCTGATCCATTATGGCACCCCTTTCTTATAGCTAAACCCTATCGTTGCAAAAGTCGGAGGGCTTCAGATCCAAGACTCCAAGGGTGAAGCCGTAGTAAACCTACTGCGAACCCTTGGCAACGCAGGATCTGGAGTCCTCCGGCTTTCCCGAAGGGTAAACAACATGGCATCCAATTGACCCCATCCTTTGAATTCACCATGGGTTGGAAATCAAAAATGGGGGTATTTCGATGATTTTTGTTTGAAACTCGAATAGATAATCCTCCTTTTGCCATGTTGTTTATGCAACGTTAGGGTAAATAATGCTTTGCATTAATTCTTCAAATTTCAGTCTCCGCCATCTATTCCACATTCTGCAATTGTTCCCTTATTTTTTCAAGCTCGGATTTCACTTCGACGATAATGTGAGAAACATTTGCATTTTCAGTTTTAGACCCCATGGTGTTGAATTCACGATGAAGCTCCTGCAATAAAAAATTGAGTTTTCGCCCGGCAGGCTCTCCGGACTTCATAATTGCGCGAAACTGTTTGATGTGACTTTTCACCCTTAATATTTCTTCTGAAATGTCGCTTTTGTCAGCCAGAAAAGCCGCTTCCTGTGCAATCCTGTCAGGATCGATCTCCACGATCCCCCGGGTTAAAGCCGCAATTCTTTCCTTAAGACGCTGCTGATAACGAAATAAAATGTCACTGGAATCTTTTTCGATCCGGTGAACATTTTTTTCAATCTGGTTGATCCTGTCTGCAATATCGAAAGCGATAAACTCACCTTCTTTTTCCCGCATGGCGACAAGACTTTTCAATGCCTCGTCCATGCAATCTCTCACCGCCGGCCATACAGCTTCCATATCCCGATCGGTCTCGGCAGACCGAATAACGCCCCCCTCTCTGACCAAAAGATCAATGGACACATCGGAATGAAAACCAAGCTGTTCTTTTAACTGAATAAGACTATCATAATAGGCTCTGGCTTTGGGGATATTGACATCAAATTTATATGCCTCCTCGGCATCTTCATTGATCTGCAAACTCATTTCAATACGGCCTCTCGCAACACCCGCATTAATTACGGCTTTAATCTTTTCTTCCAAAGCGCTGTACCCATGCGGCAAGCGCAAGGCAATATCAAGATGTCTGCTGTTGTAAGATCGGATTTCCGTTAAGACAGTTATTTTGTCTTTTACCTTCTCGGATCTGGCATAGGCGGTCATACTTTTCATCATTGACTGTTTTACACCTCAATTCTTCATGAAATAAAATCGTGTAATGATTTTATGAAACTTTCGCAGGTGAACCTGCGGGTTCTAATAAACGAAAGGATATACACTCTCATAAACTCATAAAAAGGTCACTTCTTTGACTTTTTTATTTGACCCTCAAACTGACGACGTCCCGGCTTGCTTTGTATCGAAGCGGTATTTTTTCCGCGCTTTTTCTAAAAAATCTATTATATTGTCAGAAGCATAATCCGGGTAGGTCCACGGCAAAGGTTCAAACCGGCCATGGGTGTAGATCAGGGTTAGATCGGCATATATCCCCTTCCCGATATAAATCCGATGGCTGTAATTTTTTCCGGTCGCCAAAACAAAACGTTCATTAAGCAAATACCCGGGATCAATATTTACAGACCGTTTGCCGCCAAATGAATATTGATGCTCAAACGCATTGGTCGCCAGCTTAATCTGCGGCAAGTCACGCTGTTGAATGAGCTGTTTGAAACCGGCCAGACGCCTGAATAAGGGGGTGCCCATTTCATTATTGTAATAGGTGGTAAAATCAAATGGAAGCCACGAACTCACCATGTCCACCGGCCCAAATTTTTCAACAAGCGCTTTTATTACAGCCCTCCCGAAATGCTTTTCCTTTAAGAAAAATCCGATCACAAGTTTGGCGGGTTTTGGAGGTTGAGGCCGGCTCATGATGTTATGGCAAAATTTGAAATTCGAACATCGAATTAAAACAATCTAACCGTCTATGGGTTTTGCTTCATCAATCAGCATAATCGGGATATCATCCCTGATTTCATACAGCAGCTTACAATTTTCACATATCAGCCCGTCCTTTGTATCGTTTAAATATATGTCGCCTTTACACTTGGGGCAGGCAAGAATATCAAGGAGCTCTTTGCTTAATGCCATAATGTCCTCCTCCACTGTTATTTGGGATTGCTCTTTAGAGCGGGCTTTCCAGCCTGTTCAATATATTTTTTATTTTTAGCAGGGAACACTCAACTTGCGGACAATATTTCATCAAAATAAGCGATTGTTTTCTTCAGTCCCTCTTCCAGTTCAACTTCAGGTTCCCATCCGAGAATATCGCGGGCCAGTGTAATGTCTGGTCGCCGCTGCCTGGGATCATCCACCGGCAGCGTTTTAAAAATAATTTCGGACTTTGAGTTGCTCAGTTCAAGTATCTTTTCCGCCAGTTCCAGAATCGTAAATTCACCGGGTTTTCCCAGGTTGACCGGACCGGTCACATCATCATCACTCCCCATTAATCGAACCAACCCTTCGATGAGGTCATCCACATAGCAAAAGGATCGTGTCTGGGTGCCGTCGCCAAAAATGGTTATCGATTCTCCGCGAAGCGCCTGAACGATAAAATTGGAGACGACCCGTCCGTCATTGAGATGCATTCTGGGCCCGTAGGTGTTGAAAATACGGGCGACCTTGATGCTAAGTTTGTGCTGACGGTAATAATCGAAAAAAAGAGTTTCAGCGCACCGCTTGCCTTCGTCGTAACAAGAACGGGGACCGATACAGTTCACATTCCCGTGATAGGTTTCCGGTTGGGGATGAACGCTGGGGTCGCCATACACCTCCGATGTTGATGCCTGAAGGATTTTTGCCTTGATCCGCTTGGCCAGTCCCAGCATGTTTATGGAACCGTGCACATTGACTTTCGTAGTTTGAACCGGATCGTTCTGGTAATGAATGGGGGATGCCGGGCAGGCTAAATTGTAGATCTCGTCCACCTCAACATACAACGGAAACGTAATGTCATGGCGACTCAATTCAAAATATGGATTCCCGATAAGTTGTTTGATGTTTCTTTTGCTGCCGGTATAGAAATTGTCGACACACAGAACATCAAATCCCTCATTTAGCAAACGCTCACATAAATGTGAGCCGAGAAATCCGGCTCCGCCGGTAACCAGAACCCGTTTTTGTAAGTGCATGTTTACTCTTTCAGTTTTATTGGATTATTATCGCCGGCAGAATCAAAATCTCAGAAGGGCGGCTGAGCCTGATATTCGCTTATTATTGTTCCCTTGTCAACCATTGCTGTATTTCACAACGAACAATCGGTGCCATTTACAAGTCTTCGGTAAAGATCCGCGACTCTATCGGCTGTCTTATCCCATGTATGCAAGCGGGCGACCCGACGGCCGTTTTCGCCCATCAACTTGCGCTTTCCCGAATCAAGCAGCAAGGACAGGGATGTCCCCATTTCAGAAACCGAGGGTTCTTCTGAGAGAATAAATCCGTTAAGACCCTCCTTTACAAGATCTCTGGCGCCGACACTTTTGCTGATAATGACCGGCAATCCGGCCGCCATGGCTTCGAGAACAACCAGTCCGAACGTATCGAACGAGGATGGCATGGCAAATATATCCGCCGCCATGTAGTATTTCTCTACTTCCCGAGTAACACCCGCAAATATAACCTGCTTTGAAATTCCCATATCGCGAGCCAGTTTCTTAAATCGTTTCTCATCTCCTTTTCCGACAACCAGTAATTTCAAATTGGAATTTTCCCTTTCTTTGCCGGCCACAAAAGCCATACTTTTTAATACCAGGTCCAAACGCTTAAGCTTAAAGTTCATACTAACAAATAAAACAATAATATCTTTCTGAGACCAACCGTATTGCAAAAGAATCTCTTGCCGACACTTCAGAGGGTCCAGAATCGAAAAACGTTCCAGATCAACTCCGGGTGGATTCATAAGAATTTTATCTTTTAAAAAACCATATCGTTTTACCACTTCTTCTTGCACCAGACCTGAAACCGGCATCACTATTTTCAATCTTTGATTTTTAAACCCCTTTTGTTCCACCCATGCCGTAGCCCGATCAAAAAGGGTTAAATGCCTCCTCCTGATATTTCTAATCCAGGTTTCATGCGGGATACCATGAAAGGTAAGAAGATCCATTCCAAAGATTCTATCATGGCTATGAACCAGAGAATAATCACTCAAATGGATGTGTTTTTTGGCAAAATAAGCAAAGCTTAATGGTTGCAAAAATCGAGGAAACGAAATGATTGGAATCTTGTGGAAAGTAATCGGAGCCTTCCCCTTGCGCCATTTATTCGCGAGAACGTGAATCTGAAATTCTCCGCGTAAAGCCAGCCGCTCGCAGAGTTCGAAAACATAGGTCTCAGCGCCTCCAACCAAACCGTATTTGGGTATTATAACAGCAACGCGAATAGAATGATTGGGAACCATATGGATATAACAAGAAAAATAACAGATAATTAGTTGTTATCAGCGTGCTTCAAAAAAACTAAAAAACAGATTCCAAGAATCATGAATATCTGAAAATTACAAAATAAACCGTGATGATAGCCACTACTGTCGGATCATTGTTGTATAAGCGAATACAGTTTGCGTGTCAACTTGGAAAATATATCCATACTGGTCTGAAAATTTTAGATAACAAGACTATATTAGACATTGTAGATTGTTAGCATTAATGATAATCTTTATAGGTAAGTCTTTTTTGGGATACAAACCACTATATGTATTTTTTTAATCCGGTTAATAAATGTAATCATAACGAAGAATATGATCAAAAACATACTAAGCAGCCTATTACACCTCGTTCCTTCCGAAATTCGATATGAAATATGTCGTCATCAGTCATCATGCCCATTCGGAAAACCGTCAAATGACATTGTATGTCCTTAAATATGGTGACAAAGGAAACTCCTTGTGTTTCCGGAAGGTTTTAAGAGAAGCGGACGATGGGAATACAAAGAACAAAACCGAACTGGTTCAAATTCGACTATCGGGTAGCTACTGTCTGGGAAAAAATATCGACCGTATTGATTTTATGAAGCTCGATGTGGAAGAGGCTGAATTCGCTGTAATTGAAAAAATTTCAGTACAAGGAATTTCTCATTGTTAATAACAACCGATTAAAATCGGACAGATTTTTCAAAAGTTCGAGTTATGCCTTATCCGTTTAAACAATACAGAAGGCGGTTCAGAGCCTGGAGAAAAACTCAGAGGTTAAAGCACGAGCTTGAACGATACGGCTCGCTATTCAAAGCAAAACGCATGACCGTGCCGGATGAAGCGACCATTCGCCAAGCGATGAAATCCAAATATCCCGCAATCACCCAAAAACCCAAAGGTTCGCTGAAAATTTTGGCCATCTATCATCATTATAACTGGGAAAACGAATCATTAAAGCCGGCGCTCAAAAAATTCGGATCGGTTCGACATTATGACTGGGCTGAAAAATTC
>JARRRC010000036.1:0-1466 GCA_037381105.1 Desulfobacterales bacterium | reverse complement strand
AAATATGGACATTCGAAGACACCATCGATGTTATCTTCACATATTTGACCGGTGAAATGGTATCACCGGAAACGGTAAAAAAGCTTTCCTTGCTCGGCATCCCGATGGTCAACATCTGTTTGAACGACAAGGAAGCCTTTGTTGGCAAAATTCGGCATGAACAGGCTTTGGGCTCCCGGGACATATGCCGTTATTTCGATCTTTCCTGGACCAGTACGTCCGACGCATTGGAGAAGTACTGCGTTGAAGGTGCTCGGCCGATTTATCTTCCCGAAGGTGCGAATCCTGAAATTCACAAACCATATGATCTTTTGAAAACCATCGATGTCTCCTTTGTAGGGCAATGCTACGGTAGTCGGCCGGAAATCATCGAAAAAATTCGCCGTCAGGGCATCGCCGTCGAAGCCTTTGGTTATGGCTGGCCCAACGGTCCACTGTCCATAAAAGAAATGATTCGAACATATTCTCGAAGTAAAATCAACCTCGGTTTTAGCGGTGTTGACGGATACAACCGCGTTTACTGTCTAAAAGGAAGGGATTTTGAAATCCCTATTAGCGGAGGACTTTATCTAACCCAATATCATCCTGAACTGGAAGGATGTTATGACCTGGAGAAGGAAATTGTAACATATTATAGTTTACACGATCTGGTAGAGAGAATCCAATTTCTCCTTGCACATCCAAAAGAGGCGGAACAAATAAGAAAAAGTGGTCTACAGCGTGCCCGGGCCGACCACACATGGGAAATGCGTTTTGAAAAAGTATTCAACTTGATAGGACTAATTTAAAAAAAGTTATTTGCATTGAGGCTAAGAAAACCTGCCTGGGCACTCTTCAGAACCGGTTTGGAAAATATCGGAATGTAATTATTGAGGGTAAAGCCACGGGGGATCAAAGGGGCATCACGAAACTTTTAATTTACGAAGGAAAGCTACTTTCTCTACTCTTTTGAAGAAGTGGAAAACCGAAAGCAAATTTTTAAAAAACATAAATGGGCCAAAACTGAGGTAGTTCCAGTCATGACGTTGGATGAATTAGCGCCCTGCCGATTTTAGTAACCTAAACAAAAAACCCGGCCGGAAAGATTTTTTGATCATTTTAATTTTCTTATATTCGGCAGTATCAAATTCTCGCTGATCGTTATTCACATGCTCACAAATCATGGCAAAGACGTTGTATCGGTTGAGCACTGCGTCTCGCGCTTCTTGAATGAGATGTTTTGATTGTTCGTACCTTGATTCCTTAATGCAGGTTTCGATTATGCCGAGGGCGTTTTCCGGATGCATAATATCAATTCGGGTTAAAGATGAACCGTCAAAATAATTCTCGATATTCGGGCATCCGTAATATATCGGATAACATCCCCCCAAATAGGCATCTCCCAACTTTTCCGTCCAATAATCTACCACCGCACTGTTTTCTAATGCTACGTGGTACCTGTATCTTGCCAAGGCATCCCACTTGTC